>DASXUN010000018.1 GCA_036504815.1 Gemmatimonadaceae bacterium
GAGACAACAGCCGTGGGGGACTCCTCCGTCCGTGCCGCGCGAACCGCGTATTGGTTACGGACGCGGTCCGCGCGCTCCCCACGCCCTTTCCGCGCAAATCGCAAATCGTAAGTTTGTCGCCCATGCTGCGCCGCACGCTTACCACGCTGCCGCTCGTCTTCGTCATCTACTTCAACGTCTCGGGCGGCGCGTTCACGCTCGAGGGGTTGGTGGCCGGGGCGGGGCCGGGACTGGCGCTCCTCATCCTGCTGCTCATCCCGATCTTCTGGTCGCTGCCGGAAATCCTGATCATCGGCGAGCTGGCGAGCATGCATCCCGACGAGGGCGGCTACTACCGGTGGGTGCGCCGCGCCTTCGGCGATTTCTGGGCCTTCCAGAATGGCTGGTACACCTGGCTCTACTCGCTGGTGGACATGGCCATCTACCCGGCGATGCTGAACCTGTACCTCGCCTGGTTCGTGCCGGACCTCGCGGCGGGCACGCGGTGGGCCGTATCGCTGGTGATGATCTGGACGGCGGCCGGCATCAACCTGCGTGGCGCGCGGCCCGTCGGGCGCGTCTCGGTGATGGTGGGGATGCTGATTCTCGGCGCGTTCCTGCTCGTGGCGCTCTGCTCGATTCCGCACATCACGCACGCCCCGTGGCAGCCCTTCATGAAGTCGGGGCAGGGGCTCGGCACCGGACTCGCCGTGGGTCTCTCGACGGCGCTCTGGAACTACATCGGCTGGGACAACGCCTCCACGGTTGGCGGTGAGGTGGTGGACGCGGGACGCACCTACCCGCGCGCGCTCGCGCTGGCGTTGCCACTGGTCACGCTGGGCTACTTCGTGCCGCTCCTGCCAACGCTCGGGGCCACCGACTGGACGACGTGGCGTGAGGGCGGGTGGCCGGCCATCGCCGCCAGCGCCACGGGAGCCGCGGGCGTCTACCTCGCGCCATTGCTCGCCATCGCGGGAATCTGCAGCGCCATCGCGCTCTTCAACGCGCTGTTGCTCTCGTACACGCGCATCCCGATGGCGATGTCGGCGGACGGACTGCTTCCCGAAATCTTCAGCCGCACCGACGCGCGCGGGACGCCGCGCGTGGCGATCATCGTCTCCGCTGCCATCTACAGCGTCGTGTCGCTGCTCCCGTTCGGCAATCTCGTGGTGGCCGACGTCATCTTCTACGCCGCGGCAGTGTTGCTCGAGTTTGCCTCGCTCATCTGGTTCCGCATCCACGAACCGCACCTGCGCGGCCCCTTCCGCGTGCCGCTCGGCACGGCGGGGATGGTGGCGCTGACCATCGTCCCCTCGGCCGTCTTCCTCTCGGTGCTCGTGATTTCCTTCTACGACGGCGAGTACGGATTCGCCTCGGCGGGTATCGCGATGCTGATGATGGCGGGCGGAATGCCGTGGTATCTCGTGATGCGGCGATTGTCGCGGCGCTGAGCGCTTGCGGGGGCAGCGACGCGCGTCGCCGGTTGACTAGGGCTTCCGCGCGATCACGCCACCCTTCATCACCATCGCCACCGCGCGCACCGCATGGATGTCGCGCGTCGGGTCGCCCTTCACCGCCACGAGATCCGCGAGCAGGCCCGGCGCCACGCGTCCCACGCGACTCTCCCAGTGCAGCAACTTCGCGTTGCCCGACGTGGCGGCCTTCAGGACGGCAAGCGGCGCCATGCCGTAGTCGACCATCAGCTCCAGCTCGCGCGCGTCATCGCCGTGCGCATAGACGCCGACGTCGCCGCCCACGCACATCGTCACGCCGGCGGCGAGCGCCGCCCGGAAGGACGCGCGCTTGGCGGTGATCGACGCCGGTTCGGGATCCACGCCCTTCTTCCAGCCGGCGTACTGCCGCGTCGCGTCGCCCGCCGCGAGCGTCGGGCAGAAGGTGACGTTGTGCTCCTTCATCAGGCGCCACGTCTCGTCAGTGCCGCCATCACCGTGCTCGATGGATTCGACGCCGGCCACGATGGCGCGCCGCATCCCCTCGGGGGTGCTGGCGTGCGCCACCACCGCCCGGCCGCTGCTGCGGGCCGCCTCGACGATGGCGCGCAACTCGGCCTCGGTGAACGTCGGCATCGTCTCGCCGCGCGGTCCCCACCGGTAGTCGGCGTACACCTTTACCCAGTCGGCGCCGTGCGCAATCTGGTCGCGCGCCACCCGCATCACGCCATCGATGCCGTCCGCTTCTTCCGCGCCCTGCGGCGGGTCGAACGCAAAATCCGTGCGCCGGGGGGCGTAGCTGCCCGTCACCAGCATCGCGCGCGTCGTCACGACCATGCGCGGGCCCGGGATGATCCCCTGATCGATGGCCTGCTTGAGTCCGACGTCGGCGTAGCCCGCCCCTTCGGTGCCAAGGTCGCGAATGGTCGTGAAGCCGGCCAGCAGCGTGGCGCGCGCGTGGTTCACCGCCCGCGCCGTGCGCAGCGCGAGCGGCTCGCGCATCACCTGGTCGTTCCACGGCGTCTCGTTGTAGGGGTGGAGGAAGAGGTGCGTGTGCGCCTCGATCATCCCCGGGATCAACGTCGTCCCCGGCAGTTCAAGCACCGAGGCGCCCTTCGGCACGCCCACCTGCGCCGCCGGCCCGACCGCCGCGATGCGGTCCCCGCGCACGAGCACCGTCCATCCCGTGGATGGCGCGTCGCTCGTCCCGTCCCACACCGCCGACGGCTTCAGCAGCAGCAGTGAGTCAGGTGCCTGCGCGGCAACCGGCGCGGCAAGAATGGTGAGCAGGAAGAGTGTGCGCATACCCACGAGCCCTCGTGTGATCGGACCACCCCAATCGACAATCGCCGTCCGCGATCGCTGTCCTGTGTCGCAATCCGGATTCCCAATCCTCAATGCAGTTTCGGAAAGTCCGTCACGCCACCCGATACAATGAACGCCATGAACTCCGCGCTGTCCGTCGCCAGCAGCTTCACCTTCGCGGACGGCATGATGAGCATCTGTCCCGACCAGGCGTACGAATGCGGCACGTACACCACGACGGATCCGTCCAGGCCCAGGCGCTCCGCCGATGACTGCGTGAGGAAGCCGAGCACCTGCACGTCGCTCCCCAGTCCCAGGTCCACCAGCGCCGGCTGGCTGAAGCGCTTCTTCTCGCCCACGAAGGCGCTCAGCACATCCTTGGTGGACGTGTAGAGCAGGCGGACGAAGGGCAGGCGCTGGAGCAGGTCTTCGAATATCGTCACGGCCGAGCGGGTGAGGATGCTCGAGCCCAGCGCGCCGATGGTGGTGATGATCACCAGGGTCAGGACGAACCCGATGCCGGGGGTCTTGATGCCGAGCCAGCCGTCGACGCGGGTGAAGATCCCGTAGCAGACCCAGACGGTCACGACGACGGGTACCGTCAGGATGAGGCCGCGGATGAAGTAGCCGAAGATCCGTTTCATGGGCTCGTGGGCAACGGAGTGTGCGAGGTATTCGTACCTTAGGGAAACCCGGCGGAAAGGCCTTCGTCTCCCGCGGGGAAGATAACTCCACACCCGGATTCCGCGATGAACATTCGCCGCATCGTCTTCAACGCCCTTCGCGTTCTGCTGCTCAGCGCCGCGTCAATTCCGCTCGCTGCCCAGTCGAAGAAACCCATCACGCAGGACACGTACGACCTGTGGCGCGCCATTCAGGGGGCAACGCTGTCGCCCGACGGCAAGTTTGCGATGTACACGGTCTCTCCGGTCGTGGGGGACGGCGAGGTGGTCATTCGAGGCACGGGCACGGGCACGGAATACCGCTTTGCCCGCGGCTACACGGGGCGTCCGCAACTGATGCCGGCCGCCGACTCGGCGGCGATCTTCGTGGCGCCTCCGGCGCAGTTCTCGGCCGGCTCAACAGTTGCGGCATTCATTACATATGCCGCGCGCGCCGATTTCGAGTCCGCTCGCAAGGCGAAGCCACGCCCGCTGCCGCCGCCGCGCACCTCGCTGACCATCGTGACCCTTGCCGACGGCAAGGCTCAGGTGATTCCGCGCGTGCGGTCGTTCCGCTTTGCGCGTGAGGGCGGCAGGTACCTCGCCTACCTGATGGAAGCCGACACGGCAGCCCCGGGAAGCGGCGGCACGGCGCCAGCTGGCGGTGCGGGCGCCCCGGGCGGTGCGCGCGCTGGCGCCACCGGCGGCACCCGCAGCGATCCGGCCGCGCCGCTGATGCTGCGCGACCTGACCACCGGACAGGAACTCAAGATCGATGACGTGACCTCGTACCTGTTCGACGAAGGCGAGAAGGTGCTCGTCTACGCCACGACGGTGGCGACGGACAGCACCAAGACGGGCGTCTACGTGCGCGACCTGGCCACCGGAACCGTCACGACGCTGGCCGCCGGGAAGGGGAACTACAAGTCGCTCGCCGTCGACCGGAAGGCCGCGCAAGTGGCCTTCGTGACCGATCGCGATGACATCGCCTCGGCCAAGCCACGCTACGCGCTGTATCACGCGTTGCTCGTGCTGGCGAAGGGGCAGAAGGGGCCCGTTGCCGCGACGAAGGTGGTGGACCAGGCGATGGTAGGCGCCGAGCAGGTGATTGCCGATCGCGGTCGCCTCGATTTCGTGCGCGACGGCACGGCGCTGCAGTTCGCGTTGGCGCCAATCCCGATTGACTCCATCCCGGCCGACTCGCTCACCGACAAGGCCGTGTATGACCTGTGGCATTACAGGGACACGCAGGTAATGCCGATGCAGAAAGTGAACGCCGCGCGTGAGCGCGGCCGCACCTGGACCGCGCTGTACACGCCGGCGGTCAGGAAGTGGGCCAAGCTTGGCAACGACTCGCTCCGTCAGGTCACGGTCTCCGACAACGGCAAGGTCGTGCTGGCGCTGAATGCGGTGGAGTACGCCATCGAACAGACGTGGGGCGAGGGAGGCAGCGACGCGTACCTCCTCGACCCGACGACCGCCGCGCGCACGCTCGTGGCCCGGAAGCTCGACGGCGCCCAGCTTTCGCCGGGCGGCAAGTACGTGACCTTCTTCCGCGACGGCAAGTGGTTTGCGCATGCGACGGCCAGCGGCAAGCAGGTGGAGATCACCGCCGCCATCAAGGGCGTGAAGCTGGACAACGAGGAGTTCGACATGCCCGATACCCGTCCGCCGTACGGACTCGGCGGCTGGACGACGGACGACGCGCGCGTGCTCGTGTACGACCGCTACGACGCGTGGGAAGTGGACCCGGCGGGCGTCGCCGCCCCGGTCAACCTGACGGCCGGCGCAGGACGCGCGAAGAAGGTGACGTACCGCGTGGTGAATCTCGACAGCGAGGATCGTTTCCTCGATCCGGCCGAACCGCTGATGCTCCGCGCCTTCGACAACGAGACGAAGGCGAGCGGCTACGCGCGTGCCAGGCTCGGCGCGAGCGCGGCCCCCGAGGTGCTCGTGATGGGGCCGAAGAACTACGCGGCCCTCCAGAAGGCGCGGAAGGCCGGGCAGTATCTGCTGACCCAGCAGAGGTACCGTGAGTTCCCCGACCTCTGGACGGGCACGGCGCTGAACGCCGTCACGAAGATCTCCAATGCGAACCCGCAGGACGCCGAGTATCCGCGCGGTGACGTGGAACTCGTCAGTTGGCTCAACGACGACGGCGTCCCCCTGAAGGGGATGCTCTTCAAGCCCGAGGGCTTCGATGCGTCGAAGAAGTACCCGATGATCACGTACTTCTACGAGAAGCTCGCCGACGGCCTGCACACCTACTACGCGCCGTCGGGGCGGAATACGGTCAATCCGCTCGTGTACAACTCGCTCGGCTACCTCGTCTTCATGCCCGACATCGTCTACACCGACGGTTTTCCGGGGCCGAGCGCGGCCAAGGCGATCATCCCGGGCGTGCAGTCGCTGATCGCCCGCGGCTTCGTCGATTCCAGGAAGCTCGGCGTCACCGGCCAGTCGTGGGGCGGCTACCAGTCGGCGTACCTCATCACGGTCACCAACATGTTCGCCGCGGCGGTGCCGAATGCGACGGTCGTGAACATGACGTCGGCGTACGACGGCATCCGCTGGCAGAGCGGCCTGCTGCGCCAGATGCAGTACGAGCACTCGCAGAGCCGCATCGGCGGTTCGCTGTGGCAGTATCCCGAACGGTTCATCGAGAACTCGCCGCTGTTCAAGCTCGACCGCGTGACGACGCCGGTGCTCTTCATGGCCAACGACAACGACGGCGCGGTGCCGTGGTACCAGGGGATCGAGTTCTACGGGGCGATGCGCCGCCTGCAGAAGGAGGCGTACCTGGTGGTCTACAACGGCGACGAGCACAACCCGACCAAGCGCGCCAACCAGAAGGACATCGACCGCAAGATGCAGGAGTTCTTCGGCGCCAAGCTGCTGAGCCAGCCGGAACCTGACTGGATGAAGAACGGGATCCCGTTCCTCAAGAAGGGGCAGGATCAGCTGAACCGCAGATAACGACAGAGTACGACAGAGTACGACAGAGTACGACAGAGTACGGCAGGGGGCTCGGCCTTCGGGGCGGGCCCCCTCGCATTTCCCTGAGCGGTGCTCCAGCGTCAATACAGGATCGCCGCCCCTTGAAAAACACTATATCGCGATATAGTATTATATAGACCCTAACCACAACGTCCCATGCCCTCCCAGACTCGCTACGGAATCACCGCCCAGGTTCGCAAGCCGTTCGACGCCACGGTCGAGGCGGCGCGCGCGGCGCTCGCCGCCGAGGGGTTCGGCGTCCTCATGGAGGCCGACCTGAAGGCCACCTTCCTGAAGAAGCTCGGCGCCGAGCACACGCCCTACGTGATTCTCGGCGCCTGCAGTCCGCGCGATGCGTTCGATGCGATCCAGCTCGAACCCGACCTCGGCCTGCTCCTCCCGTGCAACGTGATCGTGCGCGACGCGGGCAACGGCACCACGCACGTGGCGGCGCTCGATCCCACCGCGCAGCTGCGCCTGGCGGGGAATGCGGCGCTCGAACCTGCCGCCGCGGCCATTCGCGACCGGCTCGCCCGCGCCATCGCTGCGCTCGAGGCGGCGCCGTGACCACCCCGGTCGAAAGCACGGCGGCCTCAGCCGTCGTCGCCTGCCCGTTCTGCTCGCAGCTGAATCGCGTCGCCCTCGGACGGCTCGATGACCGGCCCCGGTGCGCCGAGTGCCAGAAACCGCTGCTGCTGGACCGCCCGGTGCACGCCAAGGATGATCACCTCTCGAAGGTGATCAACGGCGCGAGCGTTCCGGTCGTCGTCGATTTCTACGCCGACTGGTGCGGACCGTGCAAGATGATGGCGCCCGTGCTCGATGACCTGGCGGCCGAGCGCGCGGGCGAACTGCTCGTCGTGAAGGTGAACTCCGACCAGAATCCCGTCTCGCCGCAGCATTACGGCGTGCGGGGGATCCCGACGCTCATCGTCTTCCGCGATGGGCAGGAAGTGGCGCGTCAGGTCGGCTTCGCGCCAAAGGCGCAGCTGGCGCAGCTCATCGACTCGTCGGCTCCATAACGACGGCGCGACAAGGCGCCCATCGCGAACGCTCGCGATGGGCGCCTCGTGCTGCGGATGCCTAGCGTCCGCCGTACGGCTTGGGCGGGACGGTCCTCAGGAAGAGCCAGAGCGCTCGAATCTCGTCGTCCGTCATCAGCTTCGTGAAGCGGTACGGCATGAGCGAGTCGATGGCCACGCCGCTCGGGCGCTTTCCTTCGCGCAGGGCACGGAAGAAATCCTCTTCCGTGTAGTGGCCGATGCCGGTGGGCGTGATGTTCGCCGCCGGCTTCCAGTCGGGCGGCGTGCCGGGAATGTGGCCGCCGGAGAAGCCCTCGCCGTGGCAGCCGGTGCACCCGCCGATCTCGGCGAGGTAGCGCCCGTACTCCGGCGTCACGGCCATCGGCGCGGCGACCGGATGCTTGTCATGCGCGACCCGCTCGGCCGGGACGAGCGCCAGCTCGCCCTTGGCATACAGCGCGCGGCCAATCGGACCGACGCTGTTCTTCGCCGGCACGCGATCCACCGGCGGCATCGTTTTGAGATACGCGATGAGCGCGGCGAGGTCGTCGTCGCTCAGGAACTGGAATTCAAGCGACGGCATGAAGAGCAGCGCGGAGCCGTCGGGCTTCACGCCGTGCCGGATGGCGCGCTCCCAGTCGAGGTCGCTGAGCTGTCCGCCCACGCCGCCCTTGCCGCGCGTCAGGTTGGCCGCGTACAGCCGGGCGACCGGCGGCACGTCGATGAATTGGCGGCCGCCGAGGTCGGCGCCGTGGCAGTCCACGCACTTGGAGAGCGCCGTGGCCACGTGGTGGCCGCGCACCAGCGCAAGCGAGTCGGTGGGAATGGTCAGCGGGTGTCCCGCGATGGCGTACCGCCTGTCGATGCCACGCTGCGTGTAGAAGTACAGCGCGCAGCCGGCCACGAGCAGCAGCACCAGCACGGCACCAACGCCCCACGCGAGTGCGCGGACGATCTTCCTCATAGGGGGCCTCCGAAGGAGAATGAGAAGAAGCGGACAACATGCATGCCGCGCCGTCCGGCGTCCAATTGCCGGGGGCGCGGCCACGCCGACGTCCGCTCGCCTATCGCGTACGCCGTCCGGCCTTTGTAGGTTTCGCCACAACATGACCACCACCGCGCCCCACGACCCGGTGCCGGCGACCGAATCGCCGCGCTGGAACACCGATTCCGCCAAGCTCCTCTACAACGTGGAGGGGTGGGGCGACGGTTTCTTCGACATCTCCGACAAGGGGCGGATGCTGGTGCGGCCGGACAAGGCGCACCCGGAGCGGATGCTCGACCTCTTCGAGCTGGCGCTCGATCTCGAGGCGCAGGGCGTCGCGCTGCCCGTGCTGCTGCGGTTCTCCGACATCCTGCGCTCGCGTATCGAGGCGCTGCACGCCGCCTTCCAGAACGCCATCGCCGAGTTCGAGTACGGCGGACAGTACACCACGGTCTATCCGATCAAGGTCAACCAGCAGCGCCATGTGGTGGAGGAGATTCTCGCGTTCGGCCAGGTGGCCGGCGTCGGCCTCGAGTGCGGCTCCAAGCCCGAGCTGCAGGCGGTGCTTGCGCTGTCGGAGCGCACCGACCACGTGATCGTCTGCAACGGCTACAAGGACGAGGAGTTCATGCGCCTCGCCCTGATGGGGCAGAAGCTTGGCCACCGCGTCTTCATCGTGCTCGAGCAGCTCAGCGAGCTCGACGTGCTGCTGCAGGCCGCCGACGACATGGGGATCGTCCCCACATGCGGGGTGCGCATCAAGCTCTCCACCGAAGGGTCGGGACGCTGGGCGCAGTCGGGCGGCGAGAAGTCCAAGTTCGGGCTCAGCTCGGCGCAGCTCATCGGCCTCATCGAGCGCCTGCAGACGCTCGGCCGGCTCGATATCCTCAAGCTGGTGCACTTCCACCTCGGCTCGCAGATCACCGACATCCGCTACATCAAGCGGGCGATGGGCGAGGTGGCGCGGTTCTACGTCGAGCTGCGCCGCATGGGCCTCGACATCACGCACGTGGACGTCGGCGGCGGGCTCGGCGTCGACTACGACGGCACGCAGAGCACCAACACGGCGTCGGTGAACTACACCGTACAGGAGTACGCGAACGACATCGTGTACACGCTGGCCGAGATGTGCCGCGAGCTCGAGCAGCCAATGCCCGACATCATCAGCGAGTCGGGGCGCGCGCTCACGGCGCACCACGCGCTGATGCTGATGAGCGTCATCGACGTCGAGTCGCAGGTGGAGGCGGCCACGCCGGCCATCTTCGAGGAGGATCACACGCTCCTCCACGAGATGGCCGACGACCTCAAGGCCGTCTCGCGCAAGAACGTCTCCATCCGGCGCGTGCGCGAGGCGTACCACGACGCGACGTACGACAAGGAGAAGGCGCAGTCGCTGTTCAACAACGGGGTGCTCTCGCTCCGCGAGCGCGCGCATGCCGAGCAGCTGCACCTCTGCACGCTCAATGCCGTGCGCAGCGCGGCCCGCCGCCATCCCGATGAGTTCGAGGACATCATCTCCGACCTCGACGCGGCACTGGTGGACCGGTACTTCTGCAACTTCTCGCTCTTCCAGTCGCTCCCCGACAACTGGGCCATCGACCAGCTCTTCCCGATCATGCCCATCCACCGGCTCGACGAGGAGCCGACGCGGCGCGGCACGCTGCAGGACGTGAGCTGTGACTCCGACGGCAAGATCGACCGCTTCGTCGGCGACAAGGGCGGGGTGCCATCGCTCGAGCTGCACCCGTTCACCGACGGCGAGCCATACATCCTGGGCATCTTCCTCACGGGCGCCTATCAGGAAATCCTGGGCGACCTGCACAACCTGTTTGGCGACACCAACGCCGTGCACGTGCGCCTGCGCGACGGCGGCTACGAGATCACGGACCTCGTGCATGGCGACACGGTCACGGAAGTGCTGAACTACGTGCAGTTCCGCGCTTCCGACCTGCTGGCAACGTTCCGCCGCAAGGTGCAGGCCGCCTCCGGCATCACGCGCGACGAGGCGAACATGTTCATCGCCGACTACGTCGCCGGACTCGAGGGCTACACCTACCTCGAAGGCGAGGCCGCGCGCTGATGAACCTCTGGGCTGCCATGGCCGCTCCGGCGAGCGGCGGTCCCGACGTCCCCGCGTTGCTGCTGACGCTCGCCGCCGTGCTGGTCGCAACGAAGGTGATCGGCGCGCTCGCGCGGCGCATCAACCAGCCGGCGGTGCTTGGCGAGCTTGTCGCCGGCATCCTGCTGGGCGGCTCCGTGCTGGGCGTGCTCGACTCCAACGAGCCCGTGCTGCACGTGCTGAGCGAGATCGGCGTGCTGATCCTGCTCTTCGAAGTGGGCCTCGAGACCGACCTGCAGTCGCTGCGCCGCGTCGGCGGCGCCGCGCTCACGGTCGGCGGCGTCGGCATCGTCGTTCCGTTCGCGGGCGGCTTCGCCGTGGCCTCCGCCTTCGGCGCGTCCACCTTCTCGTCGCTCGTGATCGCGGCCGCGCTCACGGCCACCTCGATTGGCATCACCGCCCGCGTGCTCGGTGACCTCGGACGCCTGAAGAGCGATGAAGGGCAAATCGTGCTCGGGGCCGCCGTCATCGACGACGTGTTGGGGCTGGTGATCCTCGCCGTCGTCAGTGGCCTGGTGGCCGGCGAATCGCTGACGACGCTCGGCGTCGCGTCCAAGGCGCTCGTGGCGATCGGTTTCGTCGTGGCCGCCGTGGTGCTCGGCGCGTACGTTGCGCGTCCGTTGATGGACGCGGTGTCCCGCGTGCGGGTGGCCGGCACCGTGGGCGTCACCGCGCTCGTCCTCGTCTTCGTCACCGCGGCCATCGCGGCCAGGGTGGGATCGGCGATGATCATCGGCGCGTTCGCCGCGGGGCTCGTCCTGCACCGCACGCCGCAGCGCCACGAGATCGAGAAGTGGGTGACGTCGCTCGGCCACGCCCTCGTTCCGGTCTTCTTCGCCTCCGTCGGGGCGGCCGTGGACCTGCGCGCCATGTTTTCGCCGGCGGCGCTGGGTCTCGGTGCCGCGCTGATCGTCGTCGCCGTGGTAGGGAAGGTCGTGGCCGGCTATGCGCCGTGGTGGTTCAGGGGGCGCAAGCTGCTCGTGGGCGTGGCGATGGTTCCCCGCGGCGAGGTGGGGCTCATCTTTGCGCAGATGGGCGTGGGCGCGGGCGTGCTCGCCGGCGGGGAGTTCGGCGCGGTGATCGCAATGATCGTGGTGACCACCTTCCTCACGCCGCCGCTGCTCGCCCTCGTCGCCGGGCCGTCGCCCACCGGGCGCGGCGATGGCGACGGCGAGAGCGGGTTGAACGAGCTGGTGGCCGAGGGGGCGCCGCCCGCGCCGCCGCGGCGCGCGACGCAGGCGAGGCCCCGCCTCAACTGAGCGCGCCCGATCAGGCCGCTGCGAGCACTTCCCGCTCGAGCCGCTGATAGCTCGCTTCCATCCCGGCCGTCATCCCGGTGCCGAGGATCATGTCGCGCACTTCCTTGCTCGGATACGTGATGAGGAGCGACAGCAGCGTGCCGGCGGGAACCGCGGTGAGCGTCAGCTCGTTGCGCGTCGCCGGACCGGGGACGCCGATCATCGCCTCGGTGGTCACGGCGCGGTACGGCGCGGCCGACTCGAGCAATTCTCCCTCGAAGCCGAAACGCTGCCCCTGCGCGGCGTTTTCCCACTCGTAGCGATAGCGTCCGCCAACCGTCGTGGCGACTTCGCAGACGGGCATCGTCCAGCCGTCGGGGCCGAGGAGCCAGCGTTTCATCAGCGCAGGTTCGTGATGCGCGCGCCAGACCTGCTCGACGGTGCCGCGGATGACGCGGCTCACGCGCACCTGCGTGTCGCTGAGGAGCTGGGCCTCCGCGGCGCGGCTGGCGGCGAAGGACGCGAGGTCGGCGAGCACGCCATCGATCTGGCTCATCGCCGACTGCATCCCCTCCATCATCCCCATCTGCACCAGCTGCTCCATGGCCGCGATGCTCGGAAAGCGGGTGACGCTGGTGAAGCGCGAGCCCGTCGCGGTCTTCTCGAAGTTGAAGACCATGCGCATGGTGGGCATCTCGGCGTTGCGGCGGCCGTCCTCGTGGGCGAAGCCGTCCTCGACTTCAAAGCAGCGAAGCGGTTCCACCTTGAGGAAGCGGAACCAGCCGCGTGCACGCTCGCCGTCCGGGCCCGACATGTAGTAGTGCGACTCGCCGCCGACGGTCATGTCGTGCCGCGTGAAGGTGGCCGGCCACTCCACCGGGCCCCAGAAGCGCTCCAGCTGGCGCGGGTCGGCGTAGGCCTCCCAGAGGCGTTCGACGCTCACCGGGTAGTCGGCGACGACGGTGAGGGTGAGGGCGGCGGGATCGGACGAGACGGAGGTGATGGGCATGGGCTACTCCTTCGGGGGACGGGACTCGGCGAGAATGGCGTCGAGTTGGCTGAAGCGTGACGTCCATAGACGCTCGAGCTGTTGGAGGAGCTGGCGCGCGTGCGCCAACTGCTGGGGATTGCCGCGGACGATGCGTTCGCGGCCCTGCGGGCGCTTGGTCACAAGTCCTGCCTTCTCCAGTACGGCCACGTGCTTCTGCACGGCGGCGAACGACATGTCGTAGCGTGCCGCGAGGGCGGAGACCGAGGCGTCGCGGCCACTGAGGAGGCGCGTGACGATGTCACGCCGCGTGGTATCCGCGAGGGCGTGGAAGAGGCGGTCGAGGGCCGCCGGCGAGAGGTGGGATCGTACAACCATTCGGTTGTACGTTAGTGGCACGCGATTCGACGTGCAAGGGGGGCAATCCGGCATCCATAATGCAGAAGGGGCGCGCGAGCGCCCCTTCGTCGTACGTCCATCAAGCCGGTCTTCTACCGCGCCGAATAGCGCCTTGCCACCTCGGCCCAGTTCACGACGTTCCACCAGGCCTCGATGTAATCGGGGCGGCGGTTCTGGTACTTGAGGTAGTACGCGTGCTCCCAGACGTCGAGGCCGAGGATGGCGTGCTTGCCGTCCATCAGCGGGTTGTCCTGGTTGGGCGTGCTTTCAATGGTCAGCGCGCCGTCGCGACCGGCGACGACCCACGCCCACCCCGAGCCGAACCGCCCGACGGCCGCCGCCTTGAAGGCGTCGCGGAACTTGCCGAAGTCGCCCCACGTCTTCGTGATCGCCGCGCCGACGTCGCCACCCGGCTCGCCGCCGGCGCTGGGCGCCATCAGTTCCCAGAACAGCGAGTGATTCCAGTGGCCGCCGCCATTGTTGCGCACCGCCGTGCGCACCGTCTCCGGCACCTGCGCGATGTTGCGGCACAGGTCGCCCAGCGACCAGTTGCCAAGTTCCGGCGCCTTGTCGATGGCCGCGTTCAGGTTGGTGACGTAGGCGTTGTGGTGCTTGTCGTGGTGGATCGTCATCGTCAGCGCGTCGATGTGCGGCTCGAGCGCGTTGGCGGCGTAGGGCAGGGGGGGAAGCGTATGGGCCATGGGAGTCTCCAGGGGGGCTGAAGGAAGCTGCTCTAATATTAGCGGTCTTTCGGGCTTACGGGTTCCCGCGAACGGCCCGGCGGGCCTTGATCGCGCCGAGGATGGCCGGCGAAATGGAGATCAGCACGACGAGAATGATCACTTTCTCCACGTGCTGTGCCACGCCGGGCACGTACCGTCCCAGCAGGAAGCCCGTCAGCAGCATGGACCAGATCCAGGCGAGCCCGCCCATGATGCTGAACGTCAGGAAGGTGCGATACCGCATCACCGCCACGCCCGCCACGAGCGGCGCGAAGGTGCGAATGATGGGCATGAACCGGCAGAGGACGACGGTGACCGGGCCCCACTTCTCATAGAAGGCGTGCGCCTCATCCACGTACTTCTTCTTGAAGAAGAACGAGTCGTCGCGCTTGAAGATGCGCGGACCGGTGAGCCGCCCCACCCAGTAGTTCGTGTTGTCGCCGAGGATTGCCGCCGCGCTGAGCAGGCTGCCGAGCGTCACCAGGTCGAACTTGACCGGCGAATCCGGGGTCGCCGACAGCAGCCCGGCCGTGACCAACAGCGAGTCGCCGGGGAGGAAAAAGCCGAAGAAGAGCCCGGTCTCGGTGAAGATGATGCCCGCGAGGCCGGCCATGCCGGCCCAGGCGACCAGGGCGTCGAGGTCGCGGAGCTTGTGGAACAGGTCGAGAATGAGATCCATGGGCGGAAATCTAGCGCCTCGGAACGGCGATTGAGGATCGGGAATCCGGATTTCGATTTAGGATGGCGAATGCGGATCGCGATTTGCGAATCACAGCCGAAGGCTTCGCGCTCACCGGCCGGCTCGCGGAGGCCCTGATCGCGAGTCGTGGTCCGAAATCGACCTCCTGAATCCCAATCCGAATTCCCAATCCTCAGTTATCTTCTTGCCGTGCCTCTCCTCGATCGCCTCTCCATCGTCTTCCTCTACCCGCAGGATCCCGTGAACATCGCGGCGACCGTGCGGGCGATGAAGAACATGGGCGTCAGCGACCTGCGCCTGGTGAAGCCGTGCCCGTACGACCCGTTTCGCATCGAGGGCGTGGCGCACGGGACGCGCGACGTGGTGGAGAAGATCCGGCACTTCGAGACGCTCGACGAGGCGCTCGCGGATTGCCATCGCGTCATCGGCTTCGCCGGCAAGCGGCGCTCGGCCAAGTGGGAGCGGCTGCCGCCGCGCGCCATCGCCGAGCGCCATGTCGAGGATCTCGCCGCCGGGCACCGCGTCGCGCTCCTGTTCGGGCAGGAAGATCACGGGCTGCCCAACGACGCCCTCGACCGGGCGCAGGTGCTCTGCATGATCCCCACCACCGAGCACTCGTCGCTGAACCTGGCGCAGGCCGTGCTGGTGGCGCTCTACGAGTTCCACCTGGTGGCGGGCGACGCCACGCGCCGGGTCGAGGCGCATCGCCACCAGGCCGGTCCGGCCACGCACGACGAGTGGGAGCGGCTGTTCGAGGACACCGAACGGGCGCTGGATGCCATCGCCTTCTTCCGGACGCGGAACCCCGAGCTGGTGATGCGCTCGATGCGCAGCCTGGCCTTTCGCGCGAAGCCTGACGAGCGGGAAGTGACGATGTTGCGCGCGGTCGCCATCGAAGTGCAGCGCACCATCGATCGCATCACGCGCGGCCTGGCGAAGGGCCCGTGGCGGCGCCGGGGCGAACCGATGCACCCGCCGGAAGAGGGGTGAGCGCAACTCCGCGCGACTTCTTGGCTTAGGCTTGCGCGGCCCTATTCAGGCGGTGAAATTCCCTCGCTTGTTTCGCACCAGGTGTCCGCACGTGGTGCAGTCCCCCGTATTCCCTCTCTCCCGGACGACATCCGATGACGGGACGCAGGAAGTGGCTGGCGATTCTCGGCGTCGTGGCGATTGCGGTCGCTTCGACGCTGATGTCTGCCTATGCTGGCAATTACCAGACCGCCGCCGTGGCCGCAGGCACCACGGAGACCGCGACGCAGAAGGCGAACCGCGAGGCGCTCGGCAAGGCGAAGCCCGGGCCCTGGGGGTACAGCGGCGCGTCGGGCTACACCAACTATCTGGGACAGGGCACGGGCCGTTCGCCCGTCCAGCCCGTCATCTTCCCGCACCCGGTGCACGTGAACACGCTCAAGATGAACTGCGTGTTCTGTCACTTCTCCGCGAACAAGTCGCCGGACCCGGGCCTTCCCGCCGGCTCCACCTGCATGGGTTGCCACGCCATCACCGCGATCGACCGCCCCGAAGTGAAGAAGGTCGCGGAGGCGTACAACAAGCAGCTGCCGATTCCGTGGGTGCGCGTGCACAAGGTGCCGGAGTACGTGCGGTTCACGCATGTGCGCCACATCAACGTGGGCATCACGTGCCAGACGTGCCACGGCCAGGTGCAGAACATGGCGCGGGTCTTCCAGTACTCCTCGCTCAACATGGGCTGGTGCGTGTCCTGCCATGTGAACGGCTATTCGCGCGCCGAAGGGCTGCGGGCGGCCGGATACGAACCCGACTCCGCCGCGCTCGCCGACGAACGCAAGGGCGTGCGCAAGGTCGCGTCCTACGATTGCGCCAACTGCCACTACTAGAGACCGACGCATGACGATCCCCGTGGAAACGACGAACGGCGTCAAGCGCCGCGATTTCCTGAAGGTTCTCGGCGTCACTGGCGCCGCGACGACCATGGTCGGCTGCAGCACCGACAAGGTCGAGAAGCTCATTCCGTACGTCACGTCACCCGATCACACGGTGCCGGGCGTCTCCAACTACTACGCCAGCACCTGCCGCGAATGCGCGGCGGGCTGCGGCATCCTCGTCGAGACGCGCGACGGCCGCGCGATCAAGATCGAGGGCAACCCCGATCATCCGGTGAACCGCGGGGCGCTCTGCGCCCGCGGCCAGGCGGCGCTGCAGGGGCTCTACAACCCCGACCGCTTCCGCGGTCCGATGCTGCGGCAGAATGGCCAGCTCGTGCCGATCACCTGGACCCAGGCGATGGACGCCCTGCACAAGGGCGTGGACACGGCGATGAAGAGCGGCAAGGCCAAGGGCGCCGTCTTCATCAACCAGCACGAGCAGGGGCTGCTCCACACCTTCCTCGACGAGTGGCTGTCGCTGCGCGGCATGCCGCCGCACATCAGCTATGACGCCGAGGCGCCGTTCGCGACCATTGCCGCCAACAAGGCGGTGTACGGCGTGTCGTGGCCGAAGCTCGACTTTGGCGCCGCCCAGTTGATCGTCTCGTTCGCGGCGGACTTCCTCGATGGCTGGGGACTTCCGGTGCCGCAGCAGCTCGACTTCGCCGAAGCGCGCGGCAAGATCGACGGGGCGCCGCGCCTCATCTACATCGGCCCGCGCCGCCCGCTCACCGGCCTCAACGCCGACCAGTGGATCGCGGCCAAGCCAGGCACGGCGGGCGCGATCGCCAAGATGCTCGCTGGCAAGATGTCGGCGGCCGACGCGGCCGCCAGCACCGACGTGCCGGTCAAGGTGCTCGCGGCGCTGCAGAAGGAAGTGGCCGCCGCCAAGCCGTCGCTGATCATCGCCGGCGGCTCGGGGCCGCACGCCCTCGACCTCAACACCGAGGTGGCCAACCTCAACAAGGCGCTCGGCAATGTCGGCGTCACGGTGAAGCCAGCCGAGGCGCACGGCGCGTGGGAAGGTGTGGTGCCGCCCGCCGTGCTCAACGATGTCGTGGCCGCCATGGAAGCCGGGGAAGTGCCCGCCTTCTTCGTGCGTGGCGCCGATCCGGTCTATAGCACGCCGGCCGGCGTGGGATTTGCCGCGGCGCTCAAGAAGGTGCCGTTCAAGGTCTCCTTCTCCTCCGTGCCGAACGAGACGACGGCGCTCTGCGACCTCATCCTCCCCGATCACCACGCGCTCGAGAGCTGGGGAATCGCGGAGCCGGTGCAGGGAACGCTGAGCCTGCAGCAGCCGAGCATGGATCCGGTCTTCAACACCCGGTCCACGGCAGATGTGCTGCTGGCGTCGCTGAAGCCCGCGCCGTGCTTCGCCTGCCCGGAGAATCCAGCCGAGGACAAGCGGCACGCCGCGGACGTCGCCAAGTTCCCGCCCGACTATCGCGGCGTCGTGGCCAAGCACATCGGCGGCAACGGCCGGCTGCAGAACGCGCTGCCGAAGGCCGTGCTCGCGGGCTCGCTTCCCAAGCGGGTCGCGCCGGTGGCGAAGATCATGAAGCCGGCCATCGCCGGCGAGCAGAACGGCGACTTCTACCTCGCGACCTACTCCAACCTGCTGATGGGCGACGGCCGCGGCGCCAACAAGCCGTGGCTGCAGGAGCTCCCCGACCCGGTCACGAAGATCTGCTGGCAGACCGTGGTCGAGATGCATCCCGAGACGGCGCGGAAACTGGGCGTCGCGAGCGGCGATCATGTCACGGTGAAGACGGCCGCCGGATCGATCACGGCGCCCGCCTTCCTTTATATCGGCGTTCGCCCCGACACCATCGCGGTGATGGTGGGACGCGGACAGCAGGCATCCGGTCGCTACGCGACCAACACGGGGCACAACGCGTGGAGCCTGCTCCCCGCCTCGAATGACCAGGCCGGCGGCTACCAGCTCGTCGGCGTGCGCTGCACGGTCTCGAAGGCCGAAGGGCACTCGATGATCGTCACCACCGAGGGTTCCGGCCGACAGCACGGGCGTGGCATCGCGCGCGCCGCGACGCTCGAGGAACTGCTGAAGGGCGCGGAGCACGGTGAGCACGCGTTCCCCGGGCAGGCCTCGACGGAGTTCCTGCCGGGCCTTCGCGCGCCGGTGGCCAATGATGCGCAGGGCGAACTCGGCGACCCGAAGTCGGGCCAGCTGGGCGAGTACGATCCGAAGCATCCGAGCGGCCTGGCCAAGCGCCGCTGGGCGATGACGATCGACCTCGCGAAGTGCACGGGGTGCTCGGCCTGCGTGACGGCCTGCTACGCCGAGAACAACATCCCGACGGTCGGCGCCGAGTGGCAGGGGCCGATCCTGTACCCGGACCGCAAGTTCCCGGGGGCCAACATCACGCGCTCGCGCGAGATGGCCTGGCTGCGCCTCGAGCGCTACTACGAGATCGACCGCGAGTACAAGGACGTGGCGTGGAACCCGGAGCATCATCCCGAGGCGCGCGTCATCCCGATGATGTGCCAGCACTGCGGCAACGCGCCGTGCGAGCCCGTCTGCCCGGTCTACGCGACCTACCACTCGCCGGACGGCCTGAACGTGCAGGTCTACAATCGCTGCGTGGGCACGCGCTACTGCTCGAACAACTGCCCGTACAAGGTCCGCTACTTCAACTGGTTCGGGTACGGCGAGGAGGATCGCGCGCAGTATGCGTTCCCGGAGCCGCTCAACTGGCAGCTCAATCCCGACGTGACGGTGCGCGGGAAGGGCGTCATGGAGAAGTGCTCGTTCTGCGTGCAGCGCATCCGCGACGCGGAGACGCTGGCCAAGGTGCAGAAGCGCGAGATCAACGCCGACGAGTTCACCACGGCATGCGCGCAGGCCTGCCCGTCGCGCGCCATCATCTTCGGCGACGCCGCGGATGAGAACTGGTCGGTCACCAAGCTCATCGAGGACCGCCGCGCGTATCACGTGTTCGAGGAACTGAACACGTTCACCGCGGTCGTCTACCTGAAGAAGATCAACCACCCGGCCCCGGCCGGGGCTACGGCGTAAGGGGGCGCGGACGATGGCAACCATCGCCTACGAACCAAGGCGGCCGAACATCGCCTCGGCGAACGTGCAGCTCCCGGCGATCCGGGACTACGAGCAGGTCGACCACGAGATCACGGCCACGCTGCGGCCCAGCAAGGCCTGGTTCCTGATGCTGCTGATCTCCATGGGCTGCCTGGCCCTTGGCGCCGCCAGCTGGGCGTACCAGATCCACCAGGGCCTCGGCGTCGCGGGATACAATCCGCCGGTGATGTGGGGCGTCTACATCATCACCTTCGTGTTCTGGGTCGGCATCGGCCACGCCGGGACGCTCATTTCGGCCATTCTGTATCTCTTCCGCGCCGGCTTCCGCACCACGATCTACCGGTGCGCCGAGGCGATGACGGTCTTCGCCGTGATGACGGCCGGCCTCTTCCCGATCATTCACGTCGGGCGGCCGTGGAAGGCCTTCTGGCTGATTCCGTATCCCAACTGGCGCCTCCTCTGGCCGCAGTTCAAGTCGCCGCTGGTGTGGGACGTCTTCGCGATCTCGACGTACCTGACCATCTCGACGACCTTCCTCTTCGTCGGCCTGATTCCCGACATCGCCGTGCTGCGCGACCGCGAGACGAACCCGACGCGCAAGCGGATTCTCGCCTTGCTCTCGTTCGGCTGGCGCAACACCGAGCGGGAGTGGCGGCACTTCGCCCGCGCCTACCTGTTCCTGGCGGCGGTCAGCACGCCGCTGGTGCTCTCGGTGCACTCGGTGGTGTCGTTCGACTTCGCCATGGCGCTGACGCCCGGCTGGCACACGACCATCTTCCCGCCCTACTTCGTGGCCGGCGCCATCTTCTCGGGCATCGGGATGGTCTTCACGATCATCATCCCGATCCGGAAGTACTTCCGGCTGCAGCATTACGTGACGCTCAACCACCTCGATGCGGCGGCGAAGCTCTGCCTCACCACGTCGCTCGTGGTCGGGTGCGCGTACCTGATCGAGTTCTTCATCGCCTGGTACGGCGGCGTGCCGGCCGAGCAGGCCTTCTTCTGGAACCGCGTCTTCGGCCAGTGGTGGTGGGCCGCGTGGATCATGCTCACCTGCAACATGATCCTGCCGCTCTCGCTCTTCTCGCAGAAGCTCCGCCGCAACCCGACCTGGCTCTGGATCCTGTCGATCTTCATCAACATCGGCATGTGGTTCGAGCGCTTCGTGATCGTCGTCCCGTCGCTGTCGCACGAGTTCGAGCCGTGGCAGTGGACGACGTACGCGCCGACCTGGGTGGACTACTCCATCCTGATCGGGTCGTTCGGCTGGTTCTTCATGTGGTTCCTGCTCTTTGTCCGCCAGTTCCCGGTGATCGCCATCTCCGAGACCAAGGAGATCGTGCCGCCGCGCGTCCGGCATGTTCACGTGCACACGCCGGCGGACGCCGAAGACTTCGAACCCCAAACGGGACGGGCCCACTAATGCGCGGCGTCCTCGGTCACTTCAAGGAGTTGGACAGCGCGGTGGACGCCATCACCGAGCTGAAGACGGCGCGCCTTGGCGACGTGACGGTGTTCACGCCGACGCCGCGCCACGAGTTCGAGGTGGCGGTGAAGCCGCCGACAAGTCCGGTGCGGCTCTACCTGCTGATCGGCGGCCTCGCCGGCTGCGTGTTCGGCTACTGGATTGCCATCTGGGCGTCCGCCTACTGGCCGCTGGTGGTGGGCGGCAAGGCGTTCGCGTCGTGGATCCCGTACACGATCTTCGGCTTCGAGGTCTTCGTGCTCGTGGGCGCCCTGTCGACGGTCGCCGGCCTGTTCATCCACGCCGGCGTCCCGCGGCTGACCATGATGGTCGGCTACGATCCCCGCTTCAGCAGCGGCGACTTTGGCGTCTGGGTGGAATGCACGCCCGATCGCCTCGCGTCGGCCGAAGCGCTGCTGCGCAAGCACGGGGCGGTGGAGGTGCGCGGTGAACGCTAAATCGCTTCTCCGTCGCGCGGCGCTGGTCGCGCTGCCGCTCGCGCTCGGCGCCTGCGGCACCGGCACGTGGCTCGGCGACTTCAAGCAGCAGCCGTCCGTGGGGCCGTGGCAGGTCTTCAACCCCGACTCGGCGGAGACCAAGGGCTTCCGCGGCAATCCGGCCGGCTCGGTGTCCACCAATGGCACGCTGATGCCCGCGTGGGTCGTGTCGTACGGGCAGTTGCCGAGCGTGATCGACTCCATGTCCACGCTGGCGAATCCCGTGGCGGCCGACACCGCGTCGGTGCACCGCGGCCGCGTCTACTACCAGATCAACTGCGCGCCGTGCCACGGCGTGTCGGGGAAGGGAAACGGGCTCGCGACCACGCTCGGCATGGTACCGATGCCGCTCGTCTCGGACCGCGCCAAGAATTTCACCGACGGCTACATCTGGGGCATGATCCGCAACGGTCGCGGCCTGATGCCGTCGTACAATCGCATTGAAGAGATGGACCGCTGGGACGTCGTGAACTACATCCGCGCGCTGCAGGACAAGGTGCCGGGGATCGTGGCCGACACGACGCCGGCCGGCCTGCCCGGGGAGACGGGTGACAAGCTGCCCGGCTTCACGCAGATCGGTCCCAACCGCAACCCGGCCTTCGTCCGCCCGATCGTGACGGCGGCACCGAAGTCCGCCGAGCCGGCGGCCCAGGCCAAGACGGAGGGCCACAAGTAATGAGCGCCCACGATACTCCCGCCCCGTCGCGCGAACGCGTGGTGGCGGCCATCGACAAGCCGATTCCGGCGACCATCAAGCAGGCCTTCCTGGCGATGTTCGTCGCCGGCTTCGCCGTCTTCCTGTACGGCGTCGCGCGCGGCAACGGCCGCGCGTGGCAGGCCTTCCATGTGAACTGGCTGTTCTTCACGACCATCGCGTCGGCCGGCGTGACGTTCGTGGCGGTGCAGCGCATCACGACGGCGCGCTGGTCGCGCTCGGTGATCCGCTTCCTCGAGGGGTTCGTCGCCTTCCTCCCGTTCGCGTTCGTCGCGCTGATGCTCACCATCTTCTTCGGCGGCCGGGCGGTCTATCCGTGGTGGGACATGCCGGGGACCGGCGAGCTCATCCCCGAGAAGAACCTGTACCTGAATCACACGTTCTTCTGGGCCCGGTCCATCGGCGTGTTCGGCGCGCTGGTGGCGCTGCAGGTCTGGTACGTGTGGACGTCGGTGCGGCTGGACGTCGGCGTGACGCCCGAGCACGGCGCCAAGTGGGCGGCCGGCATTCGCGCCGCGATGCGGCGCAGCTTCGGCGAGGAGCGCCGGGAACTCCATTCCACCCACAGCCGACAGGGGTGGATGGCGGTGGTGATGGCGCTGCTGTTCGGGTTCGGGTGGGTCGTGATGGCGTGGGATCACAGCATGTCGCTCGACATCCACTTCTTCAGCACGATGTACGGCTGGCAGGTCTTCATGGGCGGCTGGGTCGTGGCGCTGATGATCTTCAGCGCCCTCGTGCGGTGGTTCAACCATCACCTCGGCGCGCCGGACCTGATCACCGAGAAGCAGTATCACGACATCGGCAAGCTGTGCTTTGCCTTCACGGCGTTCTGGGGCTACCTGACCTTCTCGCAGTACCTCGTGATCTGGTACGGCAACATGCCGGAGGAGACGCACTTCTTCACGCTGCGCCTGACCGGCGCGTGGAAGACGGCCACGGTGTCGGTGGCGATGCTGATGTTCACGCTGCCGTTCTTCGGCCTGCTGAGCGTGAAGGCCAAGCTGTACACGCCGACAATGATGTTCTTCGCCGCCTGCTCGTTCGTCGGGCTGTGGCTGGCGCGGTATGTCGAGGTGTATCCGTCGATCTACGGGCCGCGCGCGCTGGGTGAGCTGCCGGCGCTGTGGAAGTGGAACCTGGCCCTGTTCGTCGGCTTCCTCGGGGCGTTCGGCTGGTTCTACACCCAGTTCATGGACGGCTTCCCCAAGATGCGTGTCTTCCTGATGACGTCGCCGTATCGCGACGAGGTGCAGGTGCCGTGTGATCCGGAAACCATGGAACCGCTCCCTGCGCATGAATAGATCCGTGCTGGGCCAGTGATGGCGGATGGCGGAGGGCGGGTGGCAGATGCGGCGGGCCGGGGCTATCCGGTCCGCCGGTTTGCGTTGCGGCGGACGGCTTGGAGGAGGCGGACGAGTCTCGGGACCAAGCGGTCGAGTTCGGCGTGCAGTGCCTCGCAGTCTGGGACAAGAAGCAGTCCGGCATCCTGCGCCACATGCAGGTGACTCGCGGTTTCGCGCGCGGACGCAACTGAGATGGCGATGTAGCGCGCGAAGCTCGCTTGCGACTCGGACGCCGCGCCCTCGGCGAGGTTGGCGGGGATTGCACGGACAGAGCGAAGCAACTGGGCGCGCAGATCGCGGTCTCGAACTCTCGCCGCGACTGCGCTGCAGTTGGCAGCGAGGGCTCTCGCCTGAGCGTAGACCTCGAGCTTGTGCAACGGATACATGCCCAAATCCTGCGGCCGCTGCCGCGTACCGCGTCATCACGAGAAGGCATGGTCATCATTCGAGTGCCGCCCGCCATCCGCCATCCGCCATCTGCCATCTGCCCTTCCCACCCATCGATACTTAGATTTGTGCACGTCGGGGCGTTAGCTCAGTTGGGAGAGCACCGGCTTTGCAAGCCGGGGGTCATCGGTTCGAACCCGATACGCTCCATACGAGGACGGGGATCGGCACTACGGCCGGTCCCCGTCATCTCGTTTGCTGTCATTCTCTTTCTCACAAGCGCACAACGAAAACCCTGCTCGCAGAGATACGCTCGAACGTTCAACTCGTTATGCCATATAGTGTTACTACGTAGGGTAAAGCCGTACAGAAAATCGGCATCCTGCGACTGGAAAAGAGGGAGGCAATTGTACTCTTTTCTTTCGTGACCAGCGCCGCCACCCTTCGCGCCCCTGATCTCGCGCTCGACGCGCGCGGCATCGCGCGCCGCTTCGGTGCCCGCTGGGTGTTGCGCGGCGTCAATCTCCAGGTGCAGGCGGGCGAGATGGTCGGCCTGCTCGGCCACAATGGCTGCGGCAAGAGCACGTTCATGCGCATCGTCGCCACGCTGCTCAAGCCATCGGCCGGCGACTGTTTCGTCTACGGGTCGAACGTGAAGACCGAAGGCGACGACGTCCGCCATCACGTGGGCTTCTTCTCCCACGTGCCGGGGCTCTACGATGACCTCACGGCCCGCGAGAACCTCGCCTTCGCCGCCACGATGCTGGGCTTCCCGTCCGCCGATATCGATGCCGCGCTCGAGCGGGTGGGGCTGACCCACGTCACGCATGAACGCGTGCGCGGCTTCTCCGCCGGGATGCAGCGCCGCCTCTCGCTGGCGCGCCTCATCCTGCAGCGCCCGCGCCTGCTCCTCCTCGACGAGCCATACAACAACCTCGACGTGGCGGGCATCGCGCTGATGAACAGCTTCATTCGCGAACTCAACGCTGCGGGGGGCGCGGCGGTGGTCGTGCTGCACGACCTGGTGCCGGCCAAGGGCGTGCTCGACCGCACGGTCATCATTCGCGAGGGCAAGGTGCACGCGCCCACGCTCGGCGACATGGCGCACGACGGCGCGTCGCCGCAGGCCATCACGCTCCCGGCCGGCGCGGCGGGGATCTCGTAATGGCCGTCCGCGACGACATCCGGCGCATCCGCGCGATCGTGTGGAAGGACATCACCACCGAGCTGCGCTCGAAGGCGGGCTTCAACTCCGTCGCCGCCCTCGGCGTCACCATCCTCGTGCTCTTCGGTCTCGCCCTCGGCCCCGACGGCCCGGCGCTGAAGGACGCGGCGGCCGGGGCGCTCTGGCTCGCCGTGCTGTTCGCCGGCGTGCTCGCGTTCAACCGCTCGTACCAGGTGGAACTCGATGGCGGCGCGCTCGAGGCGCTGCTCCTCTACCCGGGGGCGCGCTGGGCGATCTTTGCCGGCAAGCTGATCGCCAACCTGATCTTCGTGACGCTGATGCTGGTCATCGTCGTGCCGGTCGGGATCGTGCTGTTCTCGGTGTCCGTCCCGTCGACGTGGCCGTCGATCCTCGGCGTCATGATGCTGGGCGTCGTCGGCATCGTGGCGCTCGGCACGTTCTATTCCGCGATGTCGAGCCGCAGCCGGGCGCGCGAGGTCCTGCTTCCGCTGCTGCTCTACCCCATGCTGATTCCGGTGCTGCTCGCCTCCATGTCGGCCACCAAGGCCCTGCTGTTCGGCGACGTGATGCAGGAGACGGGGGCCTGGGTGCAAATGCTCGCGGCGTTCGATGTCATCTTCCTCGTGGCAACCTTCGTGGCCTTTGAATACGTGATCGAGGTCTGATCTTCCCAATGTCCCCCGCAACGTCCGGTCAATTCGGTCCGCCGAAGCCGACCCCCGCCTCGCTCGGCTGGGTCGCCATCCTGTTCTTCGTCTTCGCGCAGGTCTACTCGGTCCTCACGTCCCCGGCGGACGCGATGATGGGCCACCTGCAGAAGATGATGTACGTGCACGTCCCCGCGGCCTGGGTCACCTTCGCCGCCTTCGCCGTCGTCCTCATGGCCTCGGTCCTGTACCTGTGGAAGGACGACGAGCGCGCCGACCTGCTGGCGGCCTCGTCCGCGGAGGTCGGCTCGCTGTTCTGCGGCCTCACGCTCGTGCTCGGCATGCTCTGGGGGCGGCCGACGTGGGGGGTCTGGTGGTCGTGGGACGCGCGACTGACCAGCACGCTCGTGCTCTTCCTCATTTTCGTGGGGTATCTGGCCCTGCGGTCATTCGTCGAGGATCCGCAGCGGCGTGGGCAGTGGAGCGCCGCCGTCGGGATCCTCGGTGCCATCAACGTGCCGATCGTCTGGATGTCGGTGCGGTGGTGGCGGACGCTGCACCAGATCCAGAGCAATCCGCGCGGCCTGTCCCCGGAGTACCTCCGTGGGCTGCTGCTCAACGTGGCGGCGTTCACGCTGCTCGTGATCTGGTTCATCTGGCGCCGGTACGAGGCGGCGCGCTACGAGCGCGCGGCGGAACATGCGGCGCAGGCGGCGGCGCTGGGAGGCAACAATGGTTAACGGACTGGAGGACGGCGGCATCGGGTACGTGGTGGCGTCGTACGTCATCACGTGGGTGGTGCTCGGGGTCATGCTGGTGCGGCTGGCCGGTGCGGCGCGCCGGGCCCGGGCAGAGTACGATCAGGCGGCCAAGGGAGAGTTCAGGACATGACGACGAAACGGACCAAGTGGGGCGCGCTGGCTGCGGTCGGCGTGCTCGTGATTGCCTTCGGCTGGCTGATCTACGGCGGCCTCGACAGCAACGTGGTGTACTTCCTCACCCCCAAGGAACTGCTGGCGAAGGGGGCGGATGGGTATGACAAGCCGATCCGGCTGGGCGGGCAGGTGAAACCCGGATCGGTCATCTGGGACGAGAAGGCGCTCGACCTGCGCTTTGCCGTCACGGACGGCACGGGCGAGGTGGTGGTGCACTCCAAGGGCGCGCCGCCGAACATGTTCAAGGACGGCCAGGGCGTGGTGGTGGAGGGACGCTACGGCAAGGACGGCGTCTTCAAGAGCACCAGCCTGATGGTGAAGCATTCCAATGAGTACAAGGCGCCGACGAAGGGCGAACGCCCGTCGGAGATGTACAAGTCCCTCATGAAGAGCACCGGGACATGACCCGACTGTTAGCCTACGACGCCATCCTGGTCGCCCTCGCCGTCACGGCGCTGGGGGCGCTCTTCGGCCCGATCGCCGTCCGGCGCGGACGCCGTGACTGGCTGATGTACCTGTACGCCGCGGTCTACACCAACTTCGTGCTCGTCACGGTGTCGACGCTGGCGCTGGTGTACGGCCTGGTCTCGCACGACTTCAGCATCTCGTACGTCGCGCAGGTGGGCAGCCGCGCGACGCCGACGTTCTACACGATCATCTCGCTGTGGGGCGCGCTCGAGGGCTCGATCGTCTTCTGGGCCTGGGTGCTCGCGATGTACGCGGCCGCCGTCGTCTGGTTCAACCGGAAGCGCGAGGGGAACCTCGTGCCGTACGCGGCGATGACGCTTCTGGTGGTGGCGCTCTTCTTCCACGTCCTGCTGATCGGGCCGGCCAATCCGTTCCAGCCGGTCTTCCCGGTGCCGTTCGACGGCCCGGGGCCGAATCCGCTGCTGCAGAACCACATCCTGATGGGCGTGCATCCGCCGCTCCTCTACCTGGGCTACGTCGGGCTCACGGTGCCGTTCGCCTTCGCCGTGGGCGCGATGCTCAGCGGCGAGGTGGCGAGCGACGACTGGATCCGCCTGACGCGCCGCTGGACGATCACCGCCTGGGGCTTCCTCACCGCCGCGATCATCGCCGGCATGTGGTGGTCGTACGAAGTGCTGGGCTGGGGCGGCTACTGGGCGTGGGATCCGGTCGAGAATGCGTCGTTCATTCCCTGGCTGACGGCCACGGCCTACCTGCACTCGGTGATGGTGCAGGAGCGGCGCGGGATGCTGAAGCTGTGGAACCTGAACCTGATGGTCGGCACCTTCGTGCTGACGATCCTCGGCACGTTCCTCACGCGCTCCGGGATCATCTCGTCGGTGCACGCCTTCACGCAGGGCACCATCGGCTACTACTTCCTCGGCTTCATCGCGCTGGTGCTGGTCGCCACGCTCTTCCTGGTGGCGGGCAACAGCGACAAGCTGGCGTCCGACGGCAAGCTCGACGCGCCGCTGTCGCGCGAGACGGTCTTCCTGCTGCAGAACCTGCTCTTCACGACGTTCATGTTCACGGTGCTCATCGGCACGCTCTTTCCGCTGGTCGCCGAGGCGGCGCGCGGCGTGAAGGTGAGCGTGGGAACGCCGTTCTTCAACCGCATGAGCATCCCGCTGATGGTGGCGCTCCTCTTCCTGATGGGCGTCGGCCCGGCGCTGCCGTGGCGGAAGGCGGCGGGGCCGGAGCTGAAGGCGAAGCTCGTCCCGGGCGTGATCCTCGGGCTGGTGCTCGCCATCGTGGCAATCGTCGCCGGGGCGCGCAACGTCTACTCCATTCTCGCCTTCTCGTTCGCCGGCTTCGCGCTGGGCGTCAACGTCGAGGAGTTCGTGCGCGGAGCCAACGCCCGCGTGAAAGCGCACGGGGAATCGTGGCCCATCGCGCTGTCGCACCTGGTGGGCGGCAATCGCCGGCGCTACGGCGGCTACATCGCCCACATCGGCGTGGTGCTCGTCGCGTTCGGCGTGACCGCCTCGTCGACGTTCCGCACGGAGCAGGAAGCGACGCTGAAGCCGGGTGAGACGGTGACGGTGGCCGGCCACACGGTGCGCTTCAAGAACGCGTGGGGGCGGGAGGAGAAGCAGCGCCAGGTGATCGGCGCGACCATGGAGCTGATGGACGGCAACCGCGTGGTCTCCACCGCCGAGCCGCGGATGAACTACTATCCGACGTCGCAGCAGCCGGTGCCGACGCCGGACGTGCGCAGCATGCTGTCGGGCGACCTCTACTTCAACCTGATGGCCTTCAAGCAGGACGGGTCGAACGTCACTGTGAAGGTGATCTGGGAGCCGCTCGTGCCCTGGATCTGGTTTGGCGGGTTCGTGCTCTGTCTCGGCGCCGTCGTCGGGATCCTGCCGCAGCGCCAGAAAATGGCGGCGGCGGTACCGGCCGTGGCGCTGGCGGAGGCCGCGCCGTGAACTGGAAGCGCGCCTCGATTGCCGCGGCCACGGCCGCGCCCGTGATCGCGCTCTTCGCGTGGGGACTGACGCGCGATCCGAACAACATTCCCTCGCCCCTGCCGGGGCGCGAGGCGCCGCAGTTCGCGCTGCAGGTCTTTGCGCCGGGGCAGGGGGACCTGCATCGCCCGATCGGCGACACCGTGCGCCTCGCCGACCTGCGCGGCAAGGTGGTGGTGCTGAATTTCTGGGCGTCGTGGTGCCTCGCCTGCCGTGACGAGCACGCCGCGCTTTCCGAAGTGGCGCAGACGTACGCGGGCCAGCCGGTGCAGTTCCTCGGCGTGCTCTACAACGACGTGCCCGACAAGGGCACGGCCTGGATTGCCGAGATGGGCGGGCAGTCGTATCCGTCAGTGGACGATCCGGGCGCGCGCGTGGCCATCGATTACGGCCTCTATGGCGTGCCGGAGACGTTCTTCCTCGACGCCAGCGGACGCGTGGCGTACAAGCACACGGGGCCGGTGACGCCCGGCGTCGTGCGCCTGAAGGTGGACTCACTGATGGCCGCGGCGCGGCAGGCGGCGCCCGCGGCACCCGCGGGAGCCGGTGTCGCTCCCGCTCCCACGCCGGAGAGCGGCAAATGATCTACTCCCGAATCCTCGCCCGGCTGCTCGTTGGCGTGACGGCGGCGGTATCGCTCGCGGGCGGCACGCTCGTCGCCCAGGCGCCGGCCCTGCCGGCCGCGCCGCAGAACGCGCCGCAGGACAGCGGCGCCCTGCGCGTGCAGGTGCAGGGCACGCTGACCGACGCGCAGAAGAACGACAAGTCGCTCGAAGCCGCCACCAAGTCGGTGGCCTCGGAACTCCGCTGCCCCGTCTGTCAGGGCGTGTCCATCCAGGACTCGCCGTCCGAACTGGCGCAGCAGATGCGCACCGTGGTCAAGGAGCAGCTCGCCGCGGGCAAGTCCTCGGATCAGGTCAAGGACTACTTCATCTCCAAGTACGGCGAGTGGATCCTGCTCGAACCCAAGGCGTCCGGCTTCAACCTGCTGGTCTACCTGCTGCCGGCGTTTCTCGTGCTCGGCGGCGCGGTCTTCCTTGTCTTCCTCGTGAAGAAGTGGACGTCGGCCGCGCCGGCCGCGGCAGCGCCGAGTGCGCTTGACGACGAGTAGGACGGTCCGCTAGAAGCGTCTGCCGGGTGCGGTTGATCGGGCCGCGCAGGCGTGCCACCGCGCCGGCGGCGTCTCAGGCGTCGCCTCGCGCGGGGAACTCGAGGGTGACCGTGGTACCGACGCCGAATTCGCTTTCGACCTTGGCCTCTCCGCCATGCAGCCGCATGATGGAGCGCACGATCGCGAGCCCAAGGCCGGAGCCGGGGCGGTCGGTTGCGCCGTCATCGGCGCGATAGAATCGGTCGAAGAGTTGAGGCAGATGTTCCGGCCGTATACCGCACCCGTTGTCGCGGACGGTCACGGTGGCGCCGCCGCCCGAACGTTGCTGCGCATTCAGGACCACCGTCCCACCCGGAGGCGTGTGCTTCAACGCGTTGGCCAGCAGGTTGCTGACGGCGCGTCGCACGAGCATCGGGTCGCCCGTGATCGTGGCGTCTCCATCACAGCGCGTCCGCACGTCGCGTTCCGCCGCGAGCGCCTCGTAGAAATCCTGTACGGCCACGAGTTCCCGCCGGATGGGGAACGAGGTGGAGTCGATCGCCTGCCGGGGATCCTCGCTGCGGGCGATGAACAAGAGCCCGTCGATCAACCGGGAGAGCCGCTCAAGTTCTTCGAGGCTCGAGCCGAGCGATTGCTGGTACTCCTCGGCCGTCCGAGGGCGGGCGAGGGTAACCTCGGCGTTGCCCCGCAGGTTGTTGATCGGGTTCCTGAGCTCATGCGCGAGGTCCGCGGCGAATTGCGACAGGCGGTTGAATGCTTCGCCAAGGCGCGCCAGCATCTCGTCGAAGTCGTTTGCGAGTCCCTGTAGTTCCGTCGGCCAGGGACGCGACGAGAGCGGCTGCAGGTCGAGACGGCTGGCGGTAATGGCGCGCACCCGGCCGGCGATGTCGTAGACTGGACGGACGGCCATGCGCGACACGAGCAGGCTGGCGAGCGCCGAGAGGATGACGCCGGCGCCGAGTACGACCGCCAGCAGCCAGGCGTAGCGGCGCAGCACGCCCTCGGTGCGTTCGATGTCGAGGGCCACCTGCAGGCGCACCGGTCCCGTGCCGTCCACGCCGTCGGCGAGTCGCGACGCCAGCAGGTACCGGTCATCCGCGCTCGGCGCGCATTCAGCGCAGTTCGATGTCGCGGCGCCCTGTGCTGCGTGCGCGGGGAACGCCGTAACGGACAGTGCGGGCGGCATGCCGGTTGTCTCGATGATCACGCGGCCAGACGGTTCGAGGATCCGCAGGTAGTACCGCAGCGGCCCCTCGTCGCCTGCCTCGTGCTGGATCTCACTCGCAATTGCCTCCGAGCCCAGCGGGAACGACGAGACGAGATGGGCGAGCACGGTGAGCTTGCTAGCGACGAGTTTGGCGTCCTGCTGCCGCAGTTCGCGGGCGAGACCCCAGTAGAGAATGCTGCCCGCGGCCGTCAGCAGCGCCAGGGTCTTCAATGCGTGAACGTGCGACAGGCGGCCCGCAATGGACCACGGTCGGCTGGACCGCTGCGGCGTCTCAGGCATGCTCGAGAACGTAACCAACTCCGCGTACCGTCCGGATGAGCTTCGTGGTGAACGGGTCGTCCACCTTCGCCCGGAGCCGACGGATGGCGACGTCCACCACATTGGTATCGCTGTCGAAGTGCATCTCCCAGACCAGTTCCGAGATCAACGTGCGCGACAGGACCTCGCCGCGCCGGCGCACAAGCAACGACAGCAGCGCGAACTCCTTGGGGGTCAGGTCTAGGCGCTGCCCGCCGCGCGTGGCGCGATGGCGAGTGACGTCGAGTTCGAGATCGTCGACGGTCAGCACGTCCGGCTGGCGGGCCGGGCCGCGCCGCAGGATCGAGCGAACGCGCGCCAGGAGTTCGGAGAAGGCAAACGGCTTCACCAGATAATCGTCGGCCCCTTCCTCGAGACCTCGCACCCGGTCGCTCACGGCGTCGCGCGCGGTCAGGAAGAGCACAGGCGTCTGGCGTCCGGCGCGCCGCAAGGAGGCGAGCACCGACCAGCCATCGCGACGCGGCAATCCGATATCGAGCACGATGAGGTCGTACGTCTCTTCGAGCGCCAGGTGCAAGCCGTCGTCGCCGTTGAGCGCCACGTCCACCACGAATCCTGATTCCGACAGGCCGCGATGCAGGTAGTCGGCAGCCTTGCGCTCGTCCTCAACGATCAGAATTCGCATGGCGGAGAGTCGCGATCAGCGTGAAAGTGCGGCGCGCCAGGCGGGACAGCGCCGGTGGAGCGTTCGAAGGAGCCGGAAACAACGAGCGGCCAGCCAGGCGCAGGAGGGGACGCCAGCCAGCCGCACGCTGCCCATGCCAATCTAGCGGTCCTTCAAAGCTCCGGGTACGCGGCGGGGGTGTCGATGCGGCCCGCGTCCCGGGGCTTGAGGGGGTGTGTCGACCTACCTGGTCCCGCCGAATCCGTACGTCAGTCCGACGTACACCGCCGTTCCATTGTACGCAGGCGCGAGATACGAACCCAGATTCGGGAGCCGGTTGCCCCACTGATGCGACCGCGACGTATCGCGCAGCAGCAAGTCGCTGCCAACGGTCTCGAACTGGGGCGTCCCGGCGCTCTGCTGCCAATCGTCCAACGTATAGCGCTCGTTGCGCAGCCCAAGCCGAGCCTGAATCCGGCCGAACAGCGGCGCGACGAGCGAGACGTCGGTCACCGTGGTGCGCTGCTGCACCGGCGTTGGCGACTGGAAGGCATACTCATTGGTCGCCGGCAGTGGGGTACCGTCGAAACTGGTGGCGCCGAATCCGCCGTACGCGAGGTCCATGTCGGCCCTGGCGGACGTGAAGTTCACCGCCACGGTGACCCGATTCGGCACCAGGGCGTACGTGCCGCCGAGCATCATGTAGGTGTTGCGGTCCTCGAAGTTGGCGGTCCACTCGCTGGACTCGCGCGTCCATGGACCGAGCACGGCGGTATTGATCGCACTCGGGTTCATCTTGTTATTCTCGTTGAACTCGATGCCCCGCATGTCGGATGTGCCGAGGTCGTAGCCGTACGACGCATTGAGGCCCAGCCGGTCATTGGGCGCGTACGTGGCATCGAAGGACAGCTGTTGCTGCGAGCGCTTGAGCAGGCCCAGTTGCTTGCCCGGCGTGCGCGCCTCCCGGTCCGCGACGGAGAGGCCGATCAGCGGCTGCACCGATGTCACGTCCGAGTCGAAATCGTCGGTGCGCGTCTTGAACCGAGTGGAGAGCGACAGTGTCGAGGTCGGCGTCAGCGTGACCGAGAGATCGGCCTGGTCGCGCGTCCGGTCGGCCATCGTGTAGGCCCGCGTGTCCGGGTGGTTCTCGAACGAGAACTGGGGGTTGTTGTTGTCGTTCGCATCCGTCGGCGCGTACCAGTAGCTCTTGCTCGCCGCCCGCCAGTTGTACTCGCCGGCGTCGCGCGTCCCGCGCTGCAGGCGCGCGCGCGCCGAGAGCCACTTCGCGGGACGGCCGTTCCAGGCCAGCCGCACGATGTTCTCGGACGTCGACTCGGCTTCGAGATGCTCGCGCCCGAAGTCCTCGCGCTCGAAGCCGACGGTGACGCTTCCCTTGAGCAGGGGCACTCGCACCGCCGTCTCGACGCCGAAATTCTGGCGATCCCACGCGAACTCCTCGTTCACTCGCTTATTCACGTACGACACCGTGCCGGTCAGGCCAGCCGCGTCCTGCGTGACGTATTGCCACTGCGCCGACGGCGTCTGATTGTCCAGGGCGTAGTGACGGGCGAAGGCTCGGAGGTTCAGGCGCGGCAGCGGGGCGATGCTGTACTCCGCCGAGAGCGCCGTGGTCTCCATCTTGCCCTGTGTACTGGCGCGCGGGAGCGTCTTGTTGGCCAGCATGTCATTTTGATAGGCATACGGCAGCAGGTCGCCGTCCTGTTCCATCGTGCCGCGTACGACGCTGGCGGTCAGCCGGCTGGCCCACGGAAGGGCAAGTCCCCCGGAGAGCGTGACCGCCTGGTAGCTATTGTCGGGCGACAGCGGGCGGCGACCGTACACGCCAACCGCGCGGTCCCACGTGTCGAATGACGCACCCGCTGGGGCCGACGCCCAGATATTGCGCCAGGTCAGGACATCGATCTCGTTCTCGAACTGTGACCGAAGGTATTCGGCGCGCACCTGATAGCGCGGTTTCACGATCTCCGCAGTCAGGGTGAGGTCGCCGGTCGCATAGTCCACCGGCTCCGCGAACTGGACGTTCAGCGTGCGCGGCGGACGGTCCCCGATCGGCCCGTAGCCGACCTTGCTCCCCGCCTTCTCGCGCCGAGTGTAGCCTGCCGAGAGATTGACCGACTGGATGCCACTGTACTGCAGGACGAAGGAGCCGTTCTTCGACGTCGTTCCGAGCGCAACGGGCCGAGCGTAGGCCTGCATATACGCGGCCGCGATCGCGTCGCTGGCCACCACATTGGCCGCATCCGACGCGCCGGTGCCGAGCTTCTTGAACGTGATCGCCATGGTCTGCGACACGTCGAGCGTGCCCGGCGTGGATGACGTATACGGGCTCTTCGCCGCGTGACTGAGGTCGTGCGGCAGCTCGTCCCACGTGGCCTTCAGGCGCCACACGCCGGGCTGGCCCACCGAAAGTCCCAGACTCTGGTCGCGGCGCGTCACGTCGGCTCCGGCGATGTTGAAGCTGAGTCCACTGGCCGACTTGGTTCCGAAGTTGAACGCGAGGGGCGTGCGGCCGTCCCGGAGGTCACGATACTCCGTGAAGACGCTGGAGTTCGTACTGTTGTCCACCTGCTGGAGGCCGATCGTGATCTGCCCGCCGCTCGTAGCGGGAGCGGTCTTCGCCGCGGTCCCCTGGGGCGACGCGATCGCCGGAAGGGCCGCCAGCGTCAAGCTTGCGATCAGTTTGCGCATGGTAGGGTCTCCTTACCGGGTAAACTTCGGACCCGACGGGTGCTGCGACCCGTGGATCGTGATGTGGCAGTTCACGCAGCCTTCGCCCTGCGGATTGCTCGTGCGGTTGTAGCGCGGAAGGTTGATGTGCCCGCCGTACGAGTGACACGAGAGGCAGAGGAACGCCTCCTTCTTGTTGAGGAGCTTCCGGTTCGTCGAACCGTGTGCGTCGTGACAGTTCACGCAGCTTTCGCGGACCGGCGCATGCTCCCAGAGGTATGGACCGCGCTTGCCGGCATGGCACGACGTGCACGTCTCGTTGACGGACGCGGTCTTGAGCAGCGCCGGGTTCGAGCCATGCACATTGTGGCACGACGCGCAGTCCATCCGCCCTTCGCGCACGGGGTGATGCGACGTCTTCGCCATCTGGACCCTGGTCGTGGCGTGGCAACGGAAGCAGGTCTCCGTCACCCGGCCGCGGGTGAGGACCGCCGAGGCGTCGCGGGGGGCCTTGGCGGCATGGCACGATGTGCAGCTGACGTCACCGCCCAGGTGGGCACCCGACATGAAGGTCAGTCGGCTGCCCCCGGCATGGCATTGCATGCAGATGCCGGACTGCTGTGCCTTCGTCAGCGAGTGCCATTCGGTGCCCGGCTTCGGGTCGTCGATGTGCTTGCTGCGCGGCCCATGGCACGATTCACAACTGCCCGACACGGCGGTCTTGCCCGCCTTGAAATACTCGGCGTGCGCGCTCAGTCCGAACTTCGCGTGCATCTCCTCGTGGCAGCCCGCGCAGGTCTTGTCGTCGCGCACGAAGGTCGCGCCCTTGAACGCGGGATTGAGTCGCTCCCAATCCACCTGCTGGGCGCCGGCCGTCGTAGTTGCCGCGAACGACATCCCCGTCAGCGCGGCCACCGCGAACATCCACCTCTCCAAAGCACGTCGCATGGCGTGTTTGCTCCCTTGAGTGATTCCTGGAGCTCCGGGCTGGACTGCTCGGAGCTGGCCAATCAGTAGCGCCCATGAGCGGCGCAGATCCGCAACCCGTCCCAGAAGACAACGTCTGGGTCCGACGGCGGATGGAGGCAGCATGCGACCGGAGGGGCTCGGCTTTCTGTTGCTTCCGGTGCATGCAGTCTGATGTCCGGGCCCCAACGGCAGGATGACCGGCGGATTACACTTCTGTCATCTCATCGGCGCCGCATCCGAGGCCGCCGGTGCCCCGCCACATTGTGACGCGGCGCGCCGCGTGCGAACTTTGGGCCGACGCTTCCCCGTGACGGTTGATGCTCGACCCCATCGAACACCTCGCGCGCGACGACAAGTGGCAGCTGGGCGCCGGCGACGGCACGCTGTTCGCGCCCACGTATCCCGCGTGGCTTGACACGCCGGGGTTCTGGGACGAGGCCACGGTCTACCAGTACGCCTTCGCGCCGCTCTTCACCGTGACGGTGCTCGACGCCGCCGGCCGCGAGGTGCCGGCCCGCGCGGTCTCCCGGCGCTGGACGCCCGCCGACCTGACCGTGACCTACCGGCTCGACTCGGGGATCACCGCGACCGAGGTGCGCACCGTGCATCCGGGCGGCGTCTTCGTCTCGGAATGGCGATTCGCCTCGTTCGGGCCGGTGACCGTGCATCTCGTGGCATGGACGGCGCAGGACGGCGTGTCGGTGCCGATGGGCGAGGCGGCGTGGTCGGACGGGGCCATCGCATTTCCCCGCCTGCTCAGCGACCGGCGGCAGCAGCCGCTGCGCGTGCGCGCCGAGCTTGCCTGCATCGGCGAGGCGGCGTCCTGGTCGGCGCTGCGCAGCGAGAAGAACGCGCCCCACCCGCTGTGGCGACACACGCCGTTCGTCGAGCAGTGGCGTGCCGGCGGATTGCCGCGCGTCGTCCGCGATGAAGGCATCGCCCCCGACGGGTTGTTCTACGCGGCGGTGCATCGCGCGGTCGACATCGGCTACCAGGGCGCCTCCGCGGTCTTCGCGATGAAGGTGACCGCGGACGATCCGGCGCTCCCGGTGACGGCGGCGTCGCGCAGCGTGCGGCCGTCGCACGGCACCATCGCCGGCGCGAGCCGACGCCGCTGGCATGCCTGGTTCGAACGCGTGCCGCAGCTGCGCTGCTCCGACCCGTACCTCGAGACCTACTACTACTACCGCTGGTACGGACTCTTCCTGAACGCGACGGCGGGCGGGCACGGCAACCATCGCTGGCCCTCGATGTGCGAAGGCATTGGCTTCTTCCACCAGCCCATCTCGTACTCGGCGCAGTGCCACGCCCGCGAGCTCCGGTGGCTCGACGACGCGGAGCACGCCCGCGGCGTGCTGCGCACCTTCTTTGCGCACCAGAAGGAGGACGGCGCGCTGCACGGACGCATCTACGCCAACCATCTCACCGGCACCGACTACTATCACGCCGACTGGGGCGGTGCGCTGATGGCGCTCGACGCGGCGTGGCCCGACGACGCGTTCATTCGCGAGCTCTATCCGGCGATGGCGCGCTTTGCCGAGTGGATGGTGCGCACGCGCGACGCCGACGGCACGGGGATGATTGACGTCGTGGACCAGTACGAGACCGGCCAGGAGTACATGAGCCGCTATCAGGCGGTGGACCCCGACGCCGACCGCTACGGTTGGGAGAACCGCCTGCGGCTCAAGGGAATCGACGTCACCGTCTACGCCTACGTGCTCTTTCGCACGCTCGAGCGGTACGCGCCCAAGGCCGGCGACGCCGCCGCGCGCTGGAAGCACCTGGCCACGCGGACGCGCGACGCGGTGCGCGACGAGATGTGGGACGCGGAGCGCGAACTGTTCTCCGACGTCCACCCCGGGACGGGGCAGCGCACCGGCGTGAAGGCGGCGGTCTGTTTCTACCCGTACTTCACCGACATCGTGGACGAGTCGCATCTGCGCGGCCTCCGCCAGTCGCTGCTGGACCCGAAGCAGTTCTGGACCGCCTTTCCGGTGCCCTCCTCCGCGCTCGACGATCCGCTCTTCAATGCCGAGGCGGAGTGGAAGGGCAAGCGACACGTCTGTCCGTGGAACGGCCGCACGTGGCCGATGACCAACAGCCATATGGTCGAGGCGCTGGCGGCGGCGTCGCGCCTGGGCGCGCCCGCGCTGCGCGAGCGCGCCGGCGAGCTGCTGCAGCGTTTCGTGCGGATGATGTTCCACGACGGCGACCTGCGGCGCCCGAATTGCTTCGAGCACTACAATCCGTTCACGGGGCACGCGTCGGTCTACCGCGGCATCGACGACTATCAGCACTCGTGGGTGGCGGACCTGATCCTGCAGTACGCGGCGGGGGTGCGCCCGCACGAGCACGGCGTGACCATCGATCCATTCCCGCTGAACCTCGAGCAGCTCACGCTGACCGGTGTCCGCGTCCGCGGTCGGGCGCTCGAAGTGCGCATCGTCGGCGACCGGTTCACGGTGATCTCCGGCGGCGACCGGATTGAATCGACCATCGGCGACGCGGTGGAGCTGCCCGACTAGCCGTGGCGGACCTCGCCCTCCTGGCCCTCCGCAAGCAGTTCGCCGGCGGCGTGATTGGCGTCGACGACGTCACGCTCGTCGTGCCCGACGGCGCGTTCACGGCGCTCGTCGGTCCGTCGGGGTGCGGCAAGACCACCATCCTGCGGCTCGTCGCGGGGCTCGAGGAGCCGACGAGCGGCGCGGTGCGCATCGGCGGGCGCGATGTCACCTTCCTGCCGCCGCGCGATCGCGACGTGGCGATGGTCTTCCAGAATTATGCGCTCTATCCGCACCTCTCGGTGCGCGCCAACATCGCCTTCCCGCTGACCGTGCGGCGCGTCGCGGGGGCGGAGGTCACGCGGCGCGTGCGACACGCCGCGGAACTGCTCGAGATCGACGGGCTGCTCGACCGCAAGCCGGCCCAGCTCTCGGGCGGCCAGCGGCAGCGCGTGGCGCTCGCGCGTGCCATCGTGCGCGAGCCGGCCTGCTTTCTCTTCGACGAGCCGCTGTCGAACCTCGATGCGCAGGTCCGCGCGCAGACGCGCGCCGAACTCGTGGCGCTGCATCGCCGGCTCGGCGCGACGATGCTGTACGTCACGCACGATCAGGTCGAGGCGATGACCATGGCGCAGACGGTGGCCGTGATGGCGCACGGCCGTGTGCTGCAGGAAGGGGCGCCCATGGAGCTCTATCGCAGCCCGGCATCGCTCGCCGTGGCGCGGTTCATAGGATCGCCCGCCATCAACGCCGTGGCCGGCCGCACGACGGGCACCAGGTTCGAGGGCGCGCTCGCCTGCGGCACACGGGCGCCGGCGCACGCCGAGGTGGTGCTTGCGGTGCGACCGGAGCACCTGGTCCTCGGCCACGCGATGGATGCCGCGCCCGCGCAGGTAACGCTGGTCGAGCCGCTGGGCCCGGAATCACTGGTGCGGCTGCGCCTGCGGAGTGGCGAGGAGTTGGTGGCGCGCGTGGCGGGCGAGGCGCGGTGCCGGATGGGAGATGAAGTCGGCGTGCGCATTGCCGCCGGCGAGGGGCTCTTCTTCCGCGCCGCCGACGGCGCGCGGCTGGTGTAGCATGCGACGTTCCTGGCGCTGGAGCCTGGCGTTCGCGGCGCTCGCGCTGGTGGCGTGTCGCAAGGTCGAGACGGTGACGCTCCGCATCACCTCGTGGCAGAGCCCCGAGGAGAACGCCATCGACGCGGTCGACTTCCGGGCGTTCGAGCTGGCGCATCCCGGCGTGCGCATCGTCAACGACCCGGTCTCGGTGAACGCCGAGTATCGCGAGAAGGTGCTGACGTCCATTGGCTCCGGATCGCCGCCCGATGTCTTCCTGCTCGATGGCATCGACGTGGCAGCCTTCGCCGCGCGCGACGTCGTGCTCGACCTGCAGCCGTTCGCGGAGCGCGCCGGTGCGCAACTGGGGCTGTTCTTTCCGCAGGTCGTCGAGCCCTTCCACGTCGGCGGCAAGCTGCTGGCGTTTCCCAAGGGCTTTTCGCCGATGGTCTACTACTACAATCGCGAGCTGTTCGCGAAGGCCGGCCTCGCGCCCCCGAAGAACGGCTGGACGCAGGCCGAGTTCCTGGCGACGGTCCGTGCACTCACGCGTGATACGAACGGCGATGGTGTGGTGGACCAGTGGGGGACCGTGCTCGACCGGCGGCTCTACGCCTGGCAGGCGTGGCTCTGGAGTGCGGGCGCCGACATCCTGACCCCCGATGGTCGGCGCGCGACGGGCGCGATCGACCAGCCGGCGGCGGAGCGCACGCTGACGCTGCTCACCGACCTTCCACGGCTCGGGTACGCGCCACCGCCCAGCGCGTCCGGCGGCGCGCTCGGGTTCGAGCAGCGGCTGTTCTACAGCGGCAAGCTCGCCCTGATGACGAGCGGACACTGGATGATTCCGCGCATCCGGCGCTATCTCCAGCAGGGGCGCGTCCAGTTGGGCGTCGTGTCGGTGCCGCGCACCGATGGGCATCAGGTGAAGACGCCGCTCTTCGCGAGCGGGTGGGCCGTCCCCTACAACACCCCGCACCGCAAGCTCGCCGTGGAACTGGCGGCGTGGATGGTGCGCGCCGACGCGCAGCGGCGGCGCGCCGCGTCCGGGCTCGAAATCCCGACGCTGATGACCGTCGCGTATGAGTCAGCCGCCAAGGATGCCACCGGGATGGAGATGGACTTCCTGTGGCAGGTGCCGTACGGCGGCGTGCCGTGGGGCGCCCGTGTGCCGCAGTACCGCGAGATCGAGAAGACGATGATGGACCTCGTCGACCGCGTCGTCGTGGATCGCGTTCCGGTCAGGACAGCCACGCGCGAGGCGGCCGCCGCGGTGGACGGCGTCCTGCGTCGATGATGACGTCGCATCGGCGGGCCGCGCTGCTGGTGGCGGTCGCGTGGGCCGCCGCGACGGCTGGGGTCTCGTGGCGGACGCTGGTCGGCATCGATCGCGCGGCGCGCAGCCGTGAGGCGCTGACGCAGGCGCGGGCGCAACGGGGGCGCGTGCCGCGCCCCGCCTTTCCCGCCGGGTTGAATGCGCGCGACTCCGCCGCGGTGCGGAACGAGGAGATCCCGCTGGTGGTGTCGACGGCGGCGGGCGCACGCATCACGGCGCCCGTGAAGGACGCCGATGACTGGGACATCATCGGCGTCGCCGCCGTGCCGACCCGCGCGCGGGAACAGGGCGTGAGCGTGCTCGCGCCAGTGGCCGTGGCCTTCGCGGCGATGACCGCGCTGCTGGTTGCTCTGCCCGCCGGTTCGGCCCGCCGGCGCCGCACCCACCTCGCGATGCTCGCCGTCATCGCGGGCGCGGCCGCCGTGATGGTTGGCGGACGGCTCGACGTCGCGACGCACGCGCTCGCGCCCGCGTCCGCGTCCGCGGTCCCGCGCGACCTGGCGCGCCTCGCGTTTACGGCGCCGTCGATGGGCTTCACGTTGCTCGTGCTCGTGGGCCTTGCGGCGCTCGGCGTGCTGGCGCAGTGGATCATCGACTGGCACGAGGCTTCCTCCGGTCGCCCGGCGCGCGTTCAGGAAACGGTCGGCGCGTGGGCGTTCATCGCGCCGAGCCTGCTGCACCTGCTCGTCTTCACCATCGCGCCGGTGGGGTTTCTCTTCTGGATCTCGGTCCACGACTGGGACCTGCTGGCCACCGATCGGCCGTTCGTGGGCTTCGCGCACTTCCGCGAGATTGGCGCGGACCCGCTCTTCTGGCGCGCCCTGCGCAACGGACTCGTCTACGCGCTCTACGTGCCGGCCACGATGCTCGCCGCGCTCGCGGCCGCGCTCGTGCTCGATCAGCCGTTGCGCGGCATCAAGGCGCTGCGCGTCGTGGTCTTCCTGCCCTATGTCGCCTCCACGGTGGCGGTGGCGCTGGTCTGGCAATGGCTGCTGCATCGCGACTTCGGGCTGCTGAACTCGGTACTGGTGGAGCTGCACTTGCCGCGCGTGGACTGGCTCGGCGATCCGTCCACGGCCCTCCCGGCGCTGATGCTGGTGAGTGCCTGGGGGCAGCTCGGGTACATGATGGTCGTCTACCTGGCCGGCCTGCAGGCCATCCCGGCTTCACTGCTCGAGGCGGCGCGCCTCGACGGCGCCGATGCATGGCAGCGATTCCGGCTCGTCCTCTGGCCGATGCTGCGCCCGGTCTCGACGTACCTCCTGCTCACGGGCATCATCTGGTCGTTCCACGGCTTCACGCTGGTCTACGTGATGACCGAGGGTGGGCCGGCGCACGCCACCGACGTGCTGGTCTATCGCATCTACCAGACCGCCTGGGAGTTCCGCCGCTTCGACGTCGCGGCCGCGATGAGCGTCGTGCTGTGCCTGTTGCTGCTGGCGCTGACGGCGCTGCAGTGGCGCACGGTACGGGGAGAGCAGGTCGATGCCTGACCGGCGCGTGCAGCGGGTGGTCGGCTATGCCGCGGCGCTCGGCCTCGCGTTCGTGATGGTCGCGCCGTTCCTGTGGATGCTCTCCACGGCGCTGATGGATGAGTTCGAGGTCTATCAGGCGCCACCGCCGCTGCTGCCGGCCGTGCCGCGCGTGGCGAACTTCACCGAGGCGCTCACCGCGCTCCCGTTCGCGCTCTACTTCCGCAACTCGCTCATCCTCGCGGCGGCCACGGTGACGGGGCAGGTGGTGACGGCGGCGATGGCGGGCTACGCCTTCGCGCGCCATCGCTTTGCGGGGCGCACGCCGCTCTTCGCGGTCTATCTCGGCACGCTGATGATTCCGGGGATCGCGCTGCTCGTGCCGCGTTTTCTCCTCGTCGACGCGATGGGACTCGTGGACACGGTCGCGGGGCTCGTCTCGGTGGAACTCGTCGCGGCGTGGGGAATCTTCCTGATGCGGCAGTACTTCCTGTCGCTGCCCCGTGACATGGAAGATGCCGCGCGCCTCGACGGCGCCGGCGAGTGGCAGGTCTTCTGGCACGTGGCCGTGCCGCTCGCGCGCCCGGCGCTGGCCACGGTGGCGCTCTTCGCCTTCATCGATGCCTGGAAGGCGCTGCTCTGGCCGCTCGTGATCGCGCGGTCACCCGACCTGCGCGTCGTCGAGGCCGGCGTGGCCTCGTTCCACGGGATGTACTACGCCAACTGGCCGTGGCAGATGGCGGCCGCCGTCGCCGCGCTCGTGCCGGTGCTCGTGGTCTTTCTCGTGGCGCAGAAGGCGTTCTTGCGGGGGCTGGCGTTTGGGGGGTTCAAGTAGGGATGGCAGAGGGCGGATGGCGGATGGCCGATGGCCGATGGCCGATGGCCGATGGCCGATGGCAGATGGGGAGAGCGTGCGCTCGATCCGGCATCACTTCCGCGCGCAGCGCAATCCGCTCTCATCCGCCATCTGCCCTCCGCCATCTGCCATCACTCACCCGCCAGGCAGATCTCGTCTAGCCTTTTACCGCTTTCACCTCGATCCGCTTCGGCTTGGGCTGTTCCATCTTCGGCACGCGGACGTGCAGCACGCCGTTGGTGAGCGACGCGTCGATCTTGTCCTCCTGCACGTTCGTCGGCAGCTGGAACGAGCGGCGGAACGAACCGAAGGCACGCTCGACGATGTGCCACTTGCCCTCCTCGCCTTCCTTCTTCACGCTCGACTTCTCGCCGGCGATCGCGAGCACGCCGCCCTCGCAGGTGATCTCCAGCTTGTCTTCCGTGACGCCGGGCATCTCGAGGTCGAAGAGCAGGGCATCGTTCGTCTCCTTCACGTCGACGGACGGAAGCCAGCCATTCGTCGAGGGCAACGAAATCCCCGCATTGCCGAACGTGTCCTCGAACAGCTTGTCGATTTCACGGCGAAGACCAAAGACGGGGGCGGCGAACTTGGTGGTGCGGACCATAGGACCTCCGAAAAGCAGACGCATGGTGTGTTGGATTGAGGGACCAATCGGCGGCGCATTCGCGCGCCGCTTCTGCCCCCCTCTTGCGCAACGCCCGTGCCAGCCGCGCTGTGCCAGCGCGGCGCGCTCGTCTGTCAGCCTGATCGACGCGCCTGCCAGACTTGCACGGGCGTTGTCGCGGCGGGATCGGTCATCTTGTCTGGTCTGGCGCCGGGGCGTACCTTCGCCTTCCGTACTTTTCCCCGCCTCGTGACTGAACCGACCACTTCCCTCGCTCCTTCCACACGCGCGCTCGACGCGCTGGCGTCGGTCATCGCGGAGTTCAACGCGGATCGCCCTCTCGAGACGAGCATCGACCTCGCCCTCGGCGCGCTCCGGCAGTCGCTCGAGGCGGCGGAATGCTCGCTCTGGCTGCGGACAGCGGACGGGTTCGTGCGGACGTGGGTTGCGGGCGATGCGCGGGCGCAGGAGGCGACGGTCACCGCCGCGGTGACGGCAAGCACGCCGGTGGACGGCGTCCGGGCGGTCGCGGTAAATGGGGCGGGGCGCGAAGTCGGTGCACTGGCGCTGCGGCTCGGCCGCGCGGCCGAGCCCGGGGACGACAAGCTCCTCACCGCCGTGGCCAACCTGCTTGCCCCCGAACTGGCACACGCCGAGCGCTCGCGCCAGCTCGAGGTGGAGGTGGCGGCGCGCACGGCGGAAATCGACCGCGAGCGGCGCTTCACCGAGAAGATCATCGACTCGCTTCCCCTCGGACTCTACGTCATCGACCGCGAGTACCGGATTCAGGCGTGGAATCGCAAGCGCGAGACGGGCATGCAGGGCGTCTCGCGCGACGAGGCGCTGGGGCGGAACATTTTCGACATCCTCCACCGCCAGCCGTTCGAGATGCTGCGCCGCGAGTTTGACGAGGTCTTCGCGACCGGGCGCATCCAGGAATACCAGATGGAGTCGAGCGCCAGCGGCACGGCGCGCACGTTTCGCATCACGAAGATCCCCATGCGGCTCGGCGACTCGGCGGTGACGCACGTCATCACCATCGGCGAGGACGTGACGGACTGGCGCGAAGGACAGCAGCGCTACTCGCAGGCCGAGAAGCTCGCGGCCATCGGCACGCTGGCGGCGGGGGTGATGCACGAGATCAACAACCCGCTCGCCACCATCGCCGCGTGCGGCGACGGCCTCGGCTATCGCCTCGAGGACCTGCAGAAGCAGGGCGCCGAGGTCAACAAGGACCTCTTCGATTACATCGAGATCATCGAGAACGAGGTCGTGCGCTGCAAGCAGATCGTGGACCAGCTGCTCGACTTCAGCCGGCCCAAGCAGCTGGCCAAGTCGCCGGTGGACCTCAACGAGGTGGTGGAGAAGACGCTCTTCCTGATGAAGCACCACGGCGGCTTCCGGAAGATGACGCTGGTCAAGGAGCTCGAGCCCTCGCTCGCCGTCGTCCCGCGCGGCAACGCGGAGCAGCTGGTGCAGGTGCTGATGGCGCTGATCATCAATGCCACCGACGCCATTGGCGGCCATGGCACGATCACCCTGCGCACGCGCGCCGGCCCGACACCGGCCGACGGGGCGATCGTGGAGGTGGCGGACACCGGCCACGGCATCCCGCGCGCCGAGCTGTCAAAGATCTTCGAGCCGTTCTACACGACGAAGGCGCCGGGGACGGGGACGGGGCTCGGTCTCGCCATCTGCTACGGCATCGTGCAGGATCACCGCGGACGCATCGAGGTGGACAGCGTGGTCGGGAAGGGGAGCACCTTCCGCGTCCTGCTGCCGACGATCGAATGGTGACGACGCCGACGCCGGCCGTGCCGGGCATCGCCGCGTCGGGGGCGCGCGCCGCGTTGACGCTGGCCGAGATGGAGCGGCAGCACATCGCGGCCGCGCTGGAGCGCACGGGCTGGCACCAGGGGCGCGCCGCCGAGGAGCTGGGCATCTCGGTGAAGACGCTCTACCGGAAGATCCGGGCATACGGGTTCCAGCGACCGGGAGCGCGCAACCGATGAAAGTGCTCGTCATCGAGGACGACAAGACCGTCGGCCAGTTCGTGAAGCGCGGGCTCGAGCAGCAGCGCTGGAGCGTGGACCTCGTCGCCGACGGCATCGAGGGCGAGCGCCTCGCGCGCACGCAGCCGTACGACGTGGTGGTGCTGGACATGCGGCTCCCCGGCAAGCAGGGGCTCGACATCCTGCGCGACCTGCGCGCCTTCGGCTTCGAGCGTCCCGTGCTCGTGCTCACGGCGCAGGACGCGGTGGACGCCAAGGTGACGACGCTGCGCGCCGGGGCCGACGACTACGTCACCAAGCCATTCGCCTTCGAGGAGCTGCTGGCGCGCGTGGAGGCGCTCGCGCGCCGGCCACGGGCGATTGCAACGCCGGTGCTGACGGTGGGCGACCTGACCCTCGATCTCGACACGCGGGAGGTCCGGCGTGGCGACCGGCTCGTCGACCTGACGCCCAAGGAATTCGTGGTGCTGGAGTACCTGATGCGCCACGCCGGCCGCGTGATGAGCCGCACGCTGATCACCGAGTACGCGTGGGGCTACCACTTCGATCCCGGCACCAACATCGTGGACGTGGTGATCAACCACCTGCGCAAGAAGATCGACGTGAAGTCCGAGAAGAAGCTGATCGCCACGGTGCGCGGCGTCGGCTACGTGATCAAGGGCTAGGCCGGCCGCGTGGCCACCATCCGCTCCCGCGTCACCGCGGCCTACGCCCTCGCCCTCGGCGGGACGATGCTCGCGTTCAGCGCCGCGGTCTGGACGGCGCGCCGCGCCGCCGTGCTGCGCGACCTGCAGACCCGCGTGTCGATGCTCGCCGACCTCGGGCACCTCGTGCTGACGCAGGCGGGAACGCAGAACAACCCCGTCGTGGTCGACACCACCGGCTCGCAG
>DASXUN010000019.1 GCA_036504815.1 Gemmatimonadaceae bacterium
GGGCATCGGCGTCGGCTACCGGTACGAGAAGTTCGAAGTCGTCGACTTCGCGACGACGGATGTCACCCCGGGCGTGCCGCGCATGGATCCGCTCGGCGCGATCACGACCGGCTACGGCAACCGGCCGTTCACGGGCAGCACCGCCGTGGTGAAGTTGATCTACAAGTTCTAGTCGGCGCGTTGTTGGGGGCTCCTCCCCCAGCGATGCGACATCAGGGCGGCACCTCCGAAGGGGGGGGTGCCGCTTTGCATTTCCACGATTGAGGATCAGGAATTCGGATTGGGATTGCGGATCACGAACGGCGATTGCTGGGGGCGGGCGGGACGGCGTACCTTCGAAGGGCACTTTCTGCCCCAAGCCTCCGCACCACACCCCACCCTCCGCACCACACCCCACCCTCCGCACCACACTCCGCACCCAGCCCCCGCACCACACCCTGTTCCCTGCACCCTGCACCTCCATGACTCTCTCTCGCCGCCGTTTCGTCCAAAGCTCCACCCTCGCCCTCGCCGCCACCGCGCTGGACTGGCGGTCCCTCCTCGCGTACGGCGTCCCGCACCGGCAGCCAGATGCGCTGACGCTTGTCCGCGGCACCGTGGGCACGTTCACGGGGCGCGGCGGCACGATCGGCTGGCACCTTGACGCCAAGGGCGTGGTCGTCGTCGACTCGCAGTATCCGGCGTCGGCCCAGCCCTGCCTTGACGCCATGAATGCGCGCACCCACGCCCGCGCCATCGACTACCTGGTCAACACGCACCATCACGGCGATCACACCGGCGGGAACGGCGTCTTTCGTCCCGCGGCCAGGAAGATCCTGGCGCAGGCCAACGTCCCGCGGTTGCAGCGCGCCGCGGCGGAGCGTGCGGCCCAGTCGCCGCAGCCCGGGGTGACGTCGCCGCCGCCGGAGCAGGTCTACGCCGATACCCTGTTTGAACGGGCGTGGCGCGAGCCGGTCGGCGACGAGACCATGTCGCTCCGGTACTACGGCGCGGCGCACACCGGCGGCGACGCCGTGGTCACGTTCGAGAAGGCCAACGTCGTGCATCTCGGCGACCTGGTCTTCAATCGGCGGCAGCCGGTGATCGACCGCCCCGGCGGCGCCTCCATCGCCGGCTGGGCGACCGTGCTCGACGGCATCCTCGGCGACCATCCCGCCGACACGATCTACATCTTCGGCCATGCCGGAACGAACTTCCCCATCACCGGCAACCGCGCCGACCTGACCTTGCAACGCGACTATCTGGTCGCGCTGCTCGAGTTCGTGCGCGGCGAGATCAAGGCCGGCCAGCCGAAGGACGTGATCGTGAAATTCGCCGAGCCCCTGAAGAACTTCCCCGATCACGGCCCATTGACGGAACGGGTGCTGGCGGCGGCGTTCGACGAACTCCTGGCGTGAACCGAGTGCCGCACCGGCGCCGTCGGAAGCTTCACGAAAACGCCACGCTCATTCGCGCCGCCGTAGCCGCCCTGCTGGCCGCGGCGACCTTCGGCATAGCCTAGTGCGGGACGCCACGCCGCTGGTCAGCCATTCTCGCGCAGGTAGAGCGCCAGCGCGACCCGCGAGGGCAGGCCGAGCTTCCGGTAGATGCGGTTGAGATGGATCTTCACCGTGCCCTCGCTGATGCCGAGTCGCAACGCGATCGCCGCGTTGCGCAGACCGGCGGCGACGTGCTCGGCGAGTTCGCGTTCGCGTCGCGTCAGGGCGTCGCCCTGGGAATCGGCCACGCTGTTCATCACGCTGCGCACGCGGTCGCCGGGGGCGTCACCGTCGAGCCAGTGCCCCCCGCTTGCCACCACCCGCAGGCAGCGCAGGCCGTCGGCCGCGGCGCGGTCCCACGGCAGGATGCCGCGCGCCCCGGCGCGCAGCGCGGCGGCGATGTCGTCGGGACGCAGCACCGATCCCAGCATGATGGCCCGGGTGGGATGGTTCTCGCTGCGCAGCGTTCGCACGACCTCGATGCCGCTGGGACGCTGCATGTCGCGCTCGACAAAGAGCAGGTCCGGGTTGTGGTCCCGCACCGCCTTCAGCGTCTCGGCGCCGTCCACCGCGGTCGCCACCACCTGCACATCACGCTCGCTCTCGAGCAGCGTACGCAGGCCGACCAGCACGACGCTGTGCGGGTCCGCCAGCACCACGCGCACGGGCATCACGCCCTGATCCCCGTGGGGATGTCCATCTCGACGACGGCGCGGTCCGCGGAAGACTGGATGCGCATGCGTCCGCCCAGTGCGCGCACGCGCAGTTTCAGCGCCACCGGACCACGGCGGGACGCGAACAGGTCGTCGTGCTCCAGGGCGCCCTGAAAGGCGAAGCCGCGCCCCATCTGCTCGACGGTCAGGTGCACCAGCTCGGCATCGGCGCTGACCTGCACGGCGGCGCCGGAGGCATGGGCGTAGCGCGCCGCATTGACCAGCGCCTCCTGCGCCAGCCGCACCAGCTCGCGCACCAGGCGCGGCGACTCCAGCGGCGTGATCGCGCCGACGGCGAGCGTGGCGGGGAGGCCCCAGACCCGGTGCACACGGTCGATCATGGTCGACAACTCGGTCACCACGGAGGGGGCCGATGGTGAATCCTCCGCCTCTTCCACGAGTTCGAGGACAAAGAGGTTCAGCGCCCGCAGCTCATCCTCGAGCGTCTGTTCCACCTGGGCAATGACGCTTCGCAGCTGATCGGCGTCGGTGCCCGCGCCGCGCACCGCACTCGTGAGCTGCAGGCTCAGTCCGGTCAGCGCCTGCAGGATGCCGTTGCGCAGTTCGGTGGAGACGCGGACGCGCTCGTTGGCGACGGCATCCGCCACGCGATCGTCGGCGGAAGGATCACCCAGGAAGCCGGGGGGGGTGTCACGCTTGCTCATAAACGGGCGCCTGGGTTGTGGAACTGTCCGTCATCGAACATCCACCGAGATGGGGGGAGAGAAGTTTCGGCTCTAACGAATGCGAAGTCAACGGGCACCGGCGGATCGCTTCGAAGCTCCGCGCGTACGGCGAGGGAGGCGCCCGAGGGAAACGTGTGTTCACTGCGCAACAGTGCCTGCGGTCATTGAGATATCCGGATATGCCGATGGTTATACGCGGTTATATCCTTGCGCCAATTCTGTCCCGATGCAGTGGGACACAACTTCCTGCCCGGTTCGGATGGCCATGGGGCATCGCCCAGCCATCCATCCCCCCAACCGGCCCCCCTGGGCAAGGATTAGCGATTCATGAGCTTCTCGACGTTGAGACGCGGTACGATGGTGATGGCCGCCATCCTGATGGCCGCTTGCGGCCGCGAGAGCACGGCGCCGGCTACGGCCGTGAGAGAGCAGACGGCTGCCGTTCGCAAGATCGGCCTCGTCAGCGAGACGCCGACGCCGACCGTGTGGGCGCAGGGCACCGACGTGGGACAGCTCAAGTCCAACAACGCCTGCACGACGCTCGGTTATGATTTCGGCGCCAAGATCGACCTGGAGTACACGTCAGGCACGTTCCCGGTGGCGTACAATGGCGTGCAGTACGGCACCATCACCCTGACGTCGTCGGAAGACAGCATGTTCACCTGGTCGTCGACCCTCGGGATCGACGCCATCGCGGTGCACGGCGGCTCGGCGGGATTCAATGTCTACACCTACGACGCCGAGGCCACCAGCGGCAGCGGCTTCAAGGCGCCGGCGAACGGGAACGGCCTCACCGCCGCACTGTCGAACGCCTCGTTCTGCTTCGACCTCGAGCTGGGCAGTTCGATCGGCGCCACGCCGACCTTCACGCGGTCGTACGACTGGACGATCAACAAGGCCCTGGTGACGGCGTCGGATGCGAACCTGACGCTGAGCGCGGGCCAGACCAGCGCCCCGGTGTCGTACTCGGTGTCGCTCGCGAACACGTACGTCGACTCCAACTGGAAGCTGGCGGGCACGTTCACGATCACGAATCCCGGTTTCCTCCCCGCCGCCGGCGTCACCGCGAGCGTGACGGTGAGCGACGCGGGCGCCGCGCTGGTCTCCTGCCCGGCGACGTCGATCGCCGCGGGCGGTTCGATGACCTGCTCGTACCAGGCGTTCCTGCCGGACGGCAACACGCGCACCGTCTCGCTCACCGCGACGACGAACGGCGCCGTCACCACGATCACGACCTCGGATGCTGACCAGGTGCACCTGTACGGAAGCGGCGATGTCGGCGGCACGAACACCGCGACGTCCGTCAGCTTCGTGACGCCGACGACGCTGGTCGACGAAGAAGTGTCGGTGGACGACAACCTCAAGGGCGCGCTCGGCGTCTTCAACGTCGCGTCGGCCTCGCTGAGCACGACGTACTCGCTCACCTTCGGACCGTACGCCGTCTGCGAGAGCAAGCAGATTGGCAACACCGCGTCGTTCCTGACGAACGACCGTGCGAACGTCGGCTCGTCCACGGCGGGCGTGACGGTGAACGTGGTCGGCTGCGGCAGCCAGGACAGCGGCTGCACGCTGACACAGGGCTACTGGAAGACGCACAGCCAGGTTGGCCCGGCCCCGTACGACAATGCCTGGTTGAACCTGAGCGCGGCCCAGGAGAACACCGTCTTCTTCCTCAGCGGCCAGAGCTGGATCCAGGTGTTCGGCACGCCGCCGGCGGGCAACGCGTACTACACGCTCGCGCACCAGTACATGGCGGCGAAGTTGAACATTCTCAACGGCGCCTCCGCCACGCCGGCGGTCACGTCAGCCATGGCGGCCGCCGAAGCGCTCTTCGCGGCGAACCAGCCGACTGTGGTGGGCAAGTCGAAGACGCTGAAGGACCAGTTCGGGGCGCTCGTCGGCACGCTCGGTTCCTACAACGAAGGCCTGACGGGCCCGGGGCACTGCTCGCAGTAGGGCACCGCTGCACCGCTGGATCGACACGCCGCCCCGGGCTCTGCCCGGGGCGGCGTGTCCGTTGCGGCCGTCGGCAGGGCGACGAGTGCCACCCCGCTTGACGTCCACGGGGTCGACCCGATAGCCTTCGCTCATGACGACGGCCACCCAGCGTTTCAACCGCAATAATAATCGGGCCCCTCGCGCGAGTCGCGCGTGGACCGGTTTGGGCGCGTCGTAGCGCATCCAAGTTCCGAGCCACCCCCGATTCGCCAAGGCGAGTCGGGGGTTTTTCCTTTTCCAGGAGTCTCCCGATGTGCGGCATCCTCACCATTCTCGGCCTCGACCCGGCACGCAGCGACGCGCCCGCCCTGCGGCGGCAGGCGCTGACGCTCGCGCGCAAGATCCGACATCGCGGCCCGGATTGGAGCGGGATCTTCAGCGATGACCGCGCCATCCTGGCGCATGAACGCCTGTCGATCGTGGACGTGGAGCATGGCGCGCAACCGCTCATCGACGCCCAGACGGGCGCGGTGCTCGCCGTCAACGGCGAGATCTACAACCACCAGGCGCTTCGGCGCGGCCTCACCGGGCCGCACGAGTTCCAGACGCGCTCCGACTGCGAGGTCATTCTCTATCTCTACGACGAGCTGGGGCCGCGCGACTTCCTGAACCGCATGAACGGGATCTTCGGCTTCGTGCTGTACGATCCCCGTCGCCAGACGTACCTGATCGCGCGCGACCCCATTGGCGTGATCCCGCTATACGTCGGCTGGGACCGGCACGAGCATCTCTACGTGGCCTCGGAAATGAAGGCGCTCGTCGGCGTCTGCGAGCGCATCCGCGAGTTTCCGCCGGGCCACTTCTATCTCGGCCATGAAGCGGAGCGGGGATTTCAGCGATACTACGAGCCGGCCTGGGCCACGCCGGAGCGCGTGCCGGATGCCGCCTACGATGCCGCCGCGCTGCGCGGCGCGCTCGAAGCGGCCGTCCATCGGCAGCTGATGTGCGACGTGCCGTACGGCGTGCTCATCAGCGGCGGCGTGGATTCCTCGCTCGTGGCATCGATCGCGGCCAAGTATCGCGAGGCGCGCGTGGAGGACGGCGATGCCGGCCCCAGCTGGTGGCCGCGCATTCACTCGTTCGCGGTCGGTCTCGAGGGGGCGCCCGATCTCGCGCCGGCGCGCATGGTGGCGGACGCCATCGGCGCCATTCATCACGAGATCCACTTCACGGTGCAGGAGGGGCTCGACGCGCTCTCCGACGTGATCTACCACCTCGAGACGTTCGACATCACGACCATTCGCGCCTCGACGCCGATGTACCTGATGATGCGCAAGATTCGCGCGATGGGCATCAAGATGGTGCTGAGCGGCGAGGGCGCGGACGAGATCTTCGGCGGCTACCTGTACTTCCACAAGGCGCCCGACGGTCCGGAACTGCACGCGGAGAGCGTGCGCAAGCTGCAGAAGCTGCACCTCTACGACTGTGCCCGCGCCAACAAGGCCGGCGCGGCGTGGGGCGTGGAGGTGCGCGTGCCGTTCCTCGATCGCGACTTCCTCGACGTCGCCATGGCGATGGATCCCGCGCACAAGCTGCCGCGCAACGCGCCGCGCCCGCGGCCCATCGAGAAGTTCCCCCTGCGCCACGCCTTCGACGGGGCCATCCCGAACGAGGTGCTGTGGCGGCAGAAGGAGCAGTTCTCCGACGGCGTGGGGTATTCGTGGATCGACGGCATCAAGGCGCACGCGGAACACGAGGTGTCGGACTCGATGCTGCGCGGCGCGGCCGAGCGATTCCCGGTGAAGACACCGGAAACGAAGGAAGCCTATCTGTATCGCCAGCTCTTCGAGCACCACTTCCCCTCTGCCACGGCCGTGAACTGCGTGCCGTGGGAACGCAGCGTGGCGTGCAGCACGGAGACGGCGCTCCGGTGGGATGCGGCGTTCGCGCTGATGACCGATCCCTCCGGGCGGGCGGTGATGGATGTGCATGACGCGGGCTACAAAGACTGAGGATTGGGTGCAGGGGCACAGTACAGGGTGTGGTGCAGGGACAGGGTGCACGGTGTGGTGCGGGGTGAGGGGGGCGATTGGACGTCTCTGGTAGTCAGCTCCTACCTTTCGTCCATGAGACTCCGACTTCCGCTCCTGACGCTGCTCGTCGCGGCCTGCGGCCGCCTTCCGACGCCACAGGCTCCTGCACCGGTCACTGCACCGGCCTCGGCGCCATCGGCGGCGCCGGCCGACGCGGCGTCTGCCGCTGCGGCAAGCGCTGCCGCCGCCCGCGCGGCACGCGACTCGGCCACCATCGAGCGCCTGCGCAGCGACTGGGCGGGGCTGCGACGCTACCGCGCCGCGAACGATTCCATTGGCGCTCCCGCCGTCGGAGAGCGGCGCGTCGTCTTCTACGGCAACTCGATCACCGATTCCTGGGCGCGCTGGTTCCCCGCGATGTTCCCGGGCATGCCCTATGTGGGGCGCGGCATCAGCGGGCAGACGACGCCGCAGATGCTCGTCCGCTTTCACCAGGATGTCGTCGGGCTGCACCCGGCCGCGGTCGTGATCCTCGCGGGCACCAATGACATCGCGGGCAATACCGGACCGTCCACCCTCGAGATGATCGAGGACAACCTGAGCGCGATGACCGAACTCGCGCAGGCGCACGGCATTCGGGTGGTGTTGGCGTCCGTGCTGCCGGTCTTCGACTATCCGTGGACGCGGGGACTCGAGCCGGCGCCGAAGATCATCGCGCTGAACGCGTGGATGCAGCGCTACGCCGCCGCCGTCGGTGCGACCTACCTCGACTACCATTCCGCGATGGCCGACGCGCGTGGCGGTTTGCCCGCGTCACTCTCCGCCGACGGCGTGCATCCCAATGAAGCCGGCTATCGGGTGATGGCGCCGCTCGCCGAGGCGGCGATCGCCAGGGCGCTGGCGACGCCGTAGTACCGCTACGGCGTCACCACCGGGAAGACCCCCTTCGCCTTCTCGATGAGCATCAGGAAACGCACGAGATCGGTCTTGCTCCCGCGCACCGAGAGGTCGTCGCCGAAGATCGTCTCCTGTACCCCTGCCGCACCCGCCATCATCCGGACGAACAGCCCCTTGGTCAGCGTCAGCGTCGCATTCGCGTTGGGCGCGGGCGGCGCCTTCCGGTAGTGCAGGACGGCATTCTCGATCCACAGCACAAACGACTCTTTCGTGTCCGAGAAGACGAGATTGATGCGATAGTCCTTGCCCGCGGCGGCCGGGCCGTCGAGGCTGGCGGCCATCGCGTCGAGGAAGCGTTCGATGGGCGCCTGGGCCAGCACATCGAGCATATTCCTGGCCGTGATCCCCTTCGGGGGCGGGCCATGGCGCAACTCGTCCGCGGCCACGAGGTACGAGTTGCGCCAGGTTGAGGACTCGGCGGCGTACGCCAGTTGCTCATACGTTCGCGCCAGGAGCTCGCGCGCGGCCGCATGCTTCGGCTCGGCGAACACGAGCTGATTGAGGAGTTCGGCGCCCCAGCGATATTCGCCCTTTTCGAACGCAGTGGTTGCCGCTGCCATCACCTTGTCCGCCCCGCCCATCAGCGCCACATAGCGTGGCGCCGACTCCTCCGGCGGCAGCGCGTCAAGATGCGCGGGATTCCCGTCGTAGTTCCCCAGATAGAACTGATAGATTGCCTTCACGTTGTGGCGCACATCGCCGTAGTAGCCACGGCTCCCCAGCGCCGACTGCAGCGACGCAGGCAGCGTGACGGTCGCCGCGATCTCCGAGGGCGTGTAGCCGGCATTCAGCAGCCGCACCGTCTGGTCGTGAAGGTACTTGTACGTGTCGCGCTGCTGGGTGAGATGCGTCACGATGCGCGCGCGTCCCCATACCGGCCAATTGTGCTGCGCGAAGAGCACCTCGGCGCCGGCCGACTGCTCGAGGGCCTCATCGAGGTACCGGCTCCATTTGAGGGCATCGCGCACCTTGGCCCCGCGAATCGGGAGCAGGTTGTGCAGGTTCTGCGTCACCAGTTCCGCGCCGCAATACGCCTTGAGCGTGGGAAGCGAGAAAGTCAGTTCCGCTGGCGCTTCGGCGCCCGGGGTATTGTGGAAGACGAACGGGACGCCGTCCACATCGAACGTCTCGGTTGCCAGCGACACCGTGCGTGTCGGCGCCAGGATGCCGTAGGTGCCGTACCCGACCTCCTTGCCGAGTCCGGTGTCCAGGAAGCCAGTGGCGGAGCGCGGCAGCCCCTGCCCGAACTGATAGCGCGCACGGCGTCCCATCGCGCCGCCCACCAGCACGTTCTCCGAGGTGGCCTCTTCGAGGAACCCCTCGGGCGCGATGATCGGCACGTGGCGCGCGGCCACTTCGGCCGCGGTGATGACGCCGAGCACCCCGCCGAAGTGGTCAATGTGGCTGTGCGTGAAGACGACGGCGGACACGGAGCGCGCGCCGAGGTGCTTTCGAGCGAACGCGATCGCGGCGGCCGCGCTCTCCTGCGACGTGAGCGGGTCAATGACGATCCAGCCGGTCTTTCCCTCGATCAGCGTCATGCCCGAGTGCCCGAAGCCGCGTAGCTGGTAGATGCCGTCGGTCACCTTGAACAGCCCGATGAAGGCATTGAGCTGCGCGTGCCGCCAGAGGCTGGGATTCACCGTGGGCGGCGCGGGGGCGTCGAGAAAGCCCCAGCTGTCAAAATCCACCATCACGGCGCTGTCGGGCCCGAGGATCTTGCCAGTCGGCTTCGCGATGAAGCCGCGACGCGCCTCCTCGAAGTCCTGTCGGTCGGCGAGATTCAGGCCGGCGCCGAATTCGGCGTTGCGATGCGCGGTGACGAAGGTCGCCTCGCCCGCTTTCCCGTCGGCGGGACGATCAGCCGAGCCGCACGACGCGGCGCACGCCAGCAGGACCGACGCCACCACGTGGCGCATGATGGTCATGGGAAACTCCGGCAGTTGTTCGGACAGGGCCGAGCGATACCGTCCGCCCGGCAGGATCAGCGCAGATAGTCGGCGAGCCAGTCTTCGATGAGCGCTCGCTGCCCCGGCGTCAGGTACCGCGCGCCGCGCACGAGGCCGACGCACAGCGCGCTCTCGCAGTGGCAGCGGAACGGCTCGGCCATGTCGTACTCGGTCGTGTTGTAGTTGAACGTGAGGGCTTCACCAGCCGCAATGTCCCGCCGGGCAATCACGGCGCGATGGCGGATGAGCGTGGCCGGATCACACGCGTGGTCCATGTAGCGCCAGAAATAGCGCCGGACGATCTCCGACGGATCGTGGGCATCGTCCTGGTCCACGTGAAGCGAGGGTCCAACCTGGATCGAGTAACGCGTCGGGATCGGGGTCTCGCGACCGACAAGCGTGAAGACCTTCTTCCCCGCCGCGATCGGCTTGATGGCGATCAACTTCCGCCAGTCGTGGGTCACGAGCACCCCGAGCAGGTCGGAGTCACAGCGGAGAATGGCGCCCGGCGGATGGTCGGGGAGCGGCGTCGCTTCGTCGAGCGGTCGTGGGTCGGTCATTGTCTCAGGCGTCGGCCGACGGTGACGACAACAGCGCCGTCCCCCCGGAATGGTCGAGCGTTGGCCTGCTTCTTGTGATGCGAGCAATCTAGTGCGTTCGGTGCTCGATGCTACCCGTGACATCAACTTGGCGCATGACCGATGCGGCGAGCCGAGTGACCGCGCCACCGAGGCCGGCGACCGATGACTAACGGTTGGGGCCTACGCGCACCGGTTGCGTCCACGCCATCAGCCCGTTGGATTCGACGATTCGCGCCCGGACGTACCCTTCATCACCCTTGTACGCGTAGGTGGCGGGGCTGGCGAGTGACTCCTGCAGCAGCTTGCCGCCGGCACCGATGAACTGGATGCGGTACTTGCTCCAGCTGGTCGGCTTCACTGTCACCGTCATCGCCATCGCCGTCGCCTGATAGTCGCTCAGTTCCACGCCCGTGCTCGCGTAGAAGTCGCCGCGCTCGAGGGCGGCGAGCAACGCCTTGGTCTCGAGCTTTTCCGCGCGCACCACCACCCACCCCTGCCCCGGTCGCGATGCCGTGCGGTCGTCGGGACGCTTGAAGTGATGCGCGTCATCCACCGCGAGGCCATAGAGCGTGACGCCGCTCGTCAGAATGGCATCCCACGCCTCCTCGAGGCCGGCAACGCCACCGCCGCCAATGTTGTTCACCTGCGGGTGGCCGTTGAAGATCTCGAACAACCGGTTGTTGCGAACCAGTCTCAACTCGTCGGGCGTCATTGCCCAGCCGAAGTTCGGGTGGTTGATGTGCGGGATGGCCCCGGCGGCGCGGATTGCGTCGACGTCGCGCTGGATCACGTCCAGCACGCTGGTGCCGCCCTGGGGTTCGATCTTCCGCGCCGGATCAAGTCCGTTGATGTGGATCGGCTTGTTCGCGAAGCGATCCGTCACTTCCTCACCGCGGATGACGAGGAACTTCTCGTCGAGTCCGAACAGGGCGTTCAGCCCCTCGACGCTCGTCAGCACATTGTGGTCGGTGAGCACCAGGAACTGGTACCCATGCTCCTTGTACCACTTCACCACGTCATCCGGCGACGAATCGCCGTCGCTGTTGATCGTGTGGGTGTGCGTATTTCCCTTGTACCAGTGCGCCGCGGGCGTCGCGGACTGCGCGCCGAGGGCCAGCGGCGCGACAACAAGGCAGAGCGTGACGAGACGGCGCATGGGCATCCACCGGCGAGAGACGACTGATCTTCGGTGATGGAGCGTTGCCGCGCCAGCCCCGGCCGGCGCATATTCGGCGCGCCCTGTAGGATCGCGGCAAGACGGTGGAGCTTGTCTTCCTCCCCCGCGCGGGCCATGGTTTCTCCGAGTATTACCACCCGCTCGACCGCGTGAAGCGGGCAGCGGCGTGGATCACCAAGTACGCCCTGGGACCGAAGGTGGTACCCTAACCGGCGGCGACGCCGACGGATCTATTGCCCGAGCGCTTTGAGCTCGTCAAATGGTACCTCGACGCCGTCGAGCCCGACGGCGCCGCCTCGATCGCATACTGGGCGTCGCTCACCTGGCTGGGCGTCAGCGTCGCGTGGCACAACGCCACGCGTTACGCGCCGGGCCAGCCGCCGGCCGAACGATCCAGCCTGCGCGCCGTCCCGCCGCCCGTGTTCGAGGAACGGCGCGTTGCGTGGCATTCCGAGCGCGTCGGCCTTGAAACAACGCATGACGCCATCACACCCGGCGTCTCGGTGACGCTGCTCGACGATGCGCGCGGACGCATCGTCTGGGAATGCCTCGCGCCCTCGGCACGCACGCGGTTCACGCGCGACGGCGCGGCCACCGATGCGACGGGCTACGCCGAGCGGATGACGATGACGGTCGTCCCGTGGGAACTTCCCATCGACGAGCTCCGCTGGGGACGATGGATGAGCGACGACGCCTCGCAGTCGCTGGTCTGGATTGACTGGCGCGGACCGCTGCCGAGCCGCTGGGTCGTGCATCAGGGCGCGCTCTGCGCCGACGCCGAGGTGCGCGACGACCGCCTGGCGATGGGCGCGGGCCACCTGTCGCTCGGCGAGCCCCGCGTCCTGCACGACCGCTCCGTTGGCAAGCTGCTGCGCAGCCTGGCTGGCATGGCGCGCATCGCGGCGCGCATCCCGATGGCGTGGCACGAGACGAAGTGGTGCTGCCGCGCCACGTGGTCCGACCACTCACACACGAGCACGACCGGATGGGCCATCCACGAGATCGTGAGGTTCTCATGACGCCGCGTCTCCGCGAGTGGGTCCTCAAGCTGGCCTACGGGTTGCTGTTCGTGGGCGTGCTGCCCGCCCTGCTGGTGCGCTGGGCGTGGCGCCTCGATCGCTGGGTCCAGCTTCCGGTGCCGCACACCGCGTGGGCCGGCGCGGGGCTCGTGGCGGCGGGGATGGCGCTGATGACCGCCGGGACGCTCGCGCTATGGCGGTACGGAAACGGCCTGCCGATGAGCGCCTTTCCCCCCGAGCGCCTCGTCGCGCGCGGCGTGTACCGGTTGGTGGCCGACCCGCTCTACGTCGGCGCCGTCGCGATGGCGTTCGGCACTTCACTGGTGTTCACGTCGCCCGGCGGCCTCTGGATCGTGTCGCCGGTCTTCGCACTCGCCTGCGTCGCGTGGGTGATGGGCTTCGAACGGGAACGGACGCGGGCGCGGTTCGGCGCCGTGGCCGAGCCGTTGCTTCGACTGCCTGGAAATGTCCACGACGCACCGTCGCCGTGGCATCGCGCCGCCATCTACGTGCTCGTCTTCATTCCGTGGCTCGTCATCTATCTCGCCGTCGAGTTCCTCGGGGCGCCGGCCGGCGCGCCGTCGTCGTCGCTCCCCATCGACGACGCGATCCCGGTGATGCCGTGGACCGCGCTCATCTACGAGTCTGTCTATCCGATGGTCGTGCTGGCGCCGCTCTTCGCGCGGCGCCAGCGTGACCTGCGGCGCTTCGCGCGGCGCGGGCTGTGGGCAATCGCGATCATCATCCCGTTCTACCTGATCGTTCCCATCGTCTACGAGCCGCGTCCCATTCCGGGGACCGGCTTCTTCCAGGCATGGCTTGGGCTGGAGCGCGCCATCAACTCGCCGCTCACCGCCTTCCCGGCCTTTCATATGGTATGGGCCTGCATCGCCGCGTCGTTGTATGCCGCCACGTACCGGCGGGGCTGGCTGATGTGGCTCCTCGCCGCCGCCATCGGGGTGAGTTGCGCGACAGTCGGCATTCACGCACTGGCGGACGTGATCGCGGCCGTCGTCGTGTTCGCCCTGCTGGTGCGTGGCCCCGCGCTTTGGGAGTGGTTGCGAGTCACGGCAGAGCAAGGGGCGAACTCGTGGCGCGAGTGGCGTATTGGCCCGCTCCGCCTGATGAGCCATGGCCTCTTCATCGGCGTGGCCGTGGCCCTTTCGTATCCGGTCAGCATCTGGCTCGGTGGCGCCGACCTGCTGTGGTGGGTCTTCGCCATCTCGCTCGTGGGGGCGATTTTGGCGGCGCTCTGGGCGCAGCTCATCGAGGGTTCGCCGCAACTCCTGCGTCCCTTCGGCTATTTCGGCGGAATGATCGGCGTTCTGGGCACCGTGGGAGCCGCGTCGTTCCTGGGCCTCGATGGTTGGCGCCTGTTGGCGGCGACGTCTGTCACCCTTGCCTTCGGCCAGGGCCTCGGCCGCCTGAGGTGCCTCGTGAATGGATGCTGTCACGGCGCGCCGGCCGCGTCGTCGGTGGGCATCACGTACGTGCACCCGATGCCGCGCCCCAGCCGGCTCGCTGGCCTTGGAGGCGTCGCCATCCACCCGACGCAGATCTACTCGCTCCTCTGGCTCCTGGTGGTCGGCGTGGTGCTCGTCCGCCTCTGGCTGCTGCAGGCGCCGCTCGCCTTCATTGCCGGCATGTACTTCGTGCTGGTCGGGCTCGGCCGCTTCGTCGAGGAGCACTATCGCGGCGAGCCGCAGACCGCGGTGCTGGCCGGTTTCCGCCTGTATCAATGGCTGACGTTCGCCTTCATCATCGGCGGTGCCGCGCTGACGACGTGCGAATCCGCGCCAGCGCCCCTCCCCTCGACGCTCGACTGGCGGGCGTTCGCGGTCTCGTTGCTGGCCGCCGCGATCGGAACGGTCAGCTTCGGGATGGACGTACCGGGCTCGAACCGCCGCTTCTCGCGACTCGCGTAGCGCGCACGCCGCGGCCCCGCGGGCGGGGACTGCGCCGGCTAGCGCGCACGTCGTACTTTTCTGCATGCCTGAGCCTGGAGCGAAAATGGCGGCGCTGCATACGCTGGTCTACGTGAGTTCCGCCGAGCACCTGCAGAGCGAGGCGGAGCTCGAGGAGATCCTCACGGTCGCGCGCGAGTTGAATGCGCGGGACGACGTCACGGGCATCCTGCTCTATCACGAGGGAAGCTTCATGCAGTGCCTCGAGGGCGATCGTGAGGTCATCCACGCGACGTACGATCGCATCGCCCGTGATCCGCGCCATCACGGGATCGTGAAGCTGCTCGACGAGCCGATCGCGGAGCGCAGTTTCCCGGAATGGCAAATGGGCTACTTCCGCGCGGCCAAGTCGGAGCTGCTCGCACTGTCGAACGAGCGCTGGAACGAGCTCGAGCAGCAGGGCGCCGGCACCGGCGTCTCGCGAGGGCTCATCGCGCTGCGCGCCTTCGCGCGGCAGGCCAAGCAGGGACGCTAGGCGACGTCGGGCGGTCTACGTCCGCGCCGCCAGCCGCCCCTGCTCCCTGCCCAGCCAGGTCCCGAGCAGCAGCCAGACGAACGCAATCGGCACCGCGGCGTACGCGATCCCCGACATCCCGAGCCCGAGCGCCGCGAGGCCCGCGTAGCCCCACGCTCCCACCTGGTCGCCGGAGCGGTACACGAACGTCTCGATGAAGTTCTTCGCCTTGTACTTGTCCTCGCGCGGCACGACGGTGAAGAGGATCTCCATCGAGGGATTGTTGAGCGCAAAGTTCCCCGCGCGCCGGACGATGGCCAGCGTCGCCACCACGGCGAACACGGGCCACGTGCCGAGCGCCGCAAAGCCCACCAGGCTCACGAACGGGAGGAAGGCGAGGGAGAGCGACAACCCGAGCCAGCGAATGAGCCGTCCGGTGAAGAAGATCTGCGTGACCAGCGTGAGCGACTGCACCACGAGTTCAATGCGCGCCATCACCGCCGTCCGCGCCGCGCGGTCGGCATACGCCTTGCCGACGATGTCGGTCTGCTCGAAGTACAGGATCGTCGATCCCATCGTGAGCAGCACGAGGAAGAGCGAGATGCCCAGCAGGTAGGGTGACTTCATCACGTGCGTGATGCCGGCCCACAGGCTCCCGCCGATGGGCCGGTCGCGATGCGCCGTGTCCACGCCTCCCGGCACCTGCCCGGGCGCGGGAAAGCGCATCACGCACAGCACCGCCAGCTCGATGAGCACCGCCGAGATGAGCAGCAGGTTGGGTGTGCCGATCAGCGGCGCCAGTTCCGCCGTGGCCGCCGAGCCAAGCACCGAGCCCAGCGTCCCGCCGACGGCAATGAAGCCGAATAGCCGTTTGGCCTGTTCGCTGCGGTACGCATCGGCCATGAAGGCCCAGAAGATGGACACCACGAACAGGTTGAACACGCTCGTCCACACGAAGAACGCGCGGCCAATCCAGACGTCGCCCGCCGACCCCTCCACCGGCGCCACGAATGTCATCAGCGCGTAGAAGACCAGCAGGTTGACGACGAAGAACTGGTAGGTGATCGCGATGAACTTCCGCACCGGGTAGCGCACGACGAGCGCCGAGAAGAGCGGATTCGCGATCAGCACCGCGGTCAGCGTCCCGGCGAACAGGAACGGGAGCTTGCTCACGCCGGTGGCGACCGCCACCGCCTCGCGGATGGGGCGCAGCACGAACCATCCGCTCAGGACGAAGAAGAAATAGGCGAACGAGACGAGCATCGCCCGCACTTCGCCGGGCTGCACGTCCACCATGCGCCGCAGCAGCGGATGCGGCTGGGGGGCCACCGGACTGTTCACGCGGACCCCGTCGCCTTCACCTTGGCGAGCCAGGCGGCCAGCACCTCGACCTCGCGCTTCATGTCGAGCCCGTTCACTGCCCCGCGCAGCGTCGCGTCCTGCTCGGCCTGCGGACGCGTGCGGTGCCAGTCGAGCGTGGTCTTGGCCGTGTCGGCAAGCGAGCGGAAGGTGAGCCCGGCCGCAATGGCCTTGGCGGCGCTGCGGCGCTGATAGCCCGCCGTACGCCCGTGTGGCGGCTGCCAGACGGGAAGGTCACGCCACGGACGCAGTCCCTGTTCCTGCAGGAATTCCCACGGCACCCACGTGAAGCGCCCCGGCGTCGCCGTGACCGCCTTCACGCCATACAGCATCTCGGCGATCGTCAGCGGCTTCTCGGGCCCGATGGCGTTGAAAGTGCCCAGCACCCGCGCCTCGGCCAGACGGACGGAGAATTCGGCGAGGTCGCGCACATCGATGAACTGGCAGGGATCGTCGGGCTTGTCGGGAGCGAGAATCTCGCCTCCCGCATCGATGCGCGCCGGCCAGTACGTGAACCGGTCCGTGCGATCGAGCGGCCCCACGATCAGGCAGGGGCGCACCACCGTCCAGATCCCTGGATACCGTCGCGCCACTTCCTGCTCAGCCTTCACCTTGAGCGCGCCGTAGTACCGCGACGCGTGCTGCGGATCGAGCGTGTACGGATCCACCTCGGCGGGGAGTGACGCGACCGGGCTGTTCTCATCCAGCCCGATGATGCTCTGGTCGCTGTAGACCGATGTCGTGGACTGGAAGACGTAGTGCTTCACGTTGCCGCTGAGCTGCCTGGCCGCATTGCGCACCCAGGCCGGAAACGTGGTCGGATTGTCGAGCACGACGTCGAACGTCTTCCCCTGAAGCGCATTCGTGTCGCCGTTGAGGTCGCCGACGAGTTCCTCGGCGACCTTGCCCTTGAAGTAGCCCGGCCGCGTCTTGTTGCGGTTGAAGAGCGTCACGCGATGCCCGCGCGCGAGGGCGTACTCCACCTGTTCCGGGCCGGTGAAGCCCGTGCCGCCGAGGATCAGGATGTTCAGCGAGGCCGGCGCCTTCGTGACTTTCTGCGGCAGCAGGAACGGATCGGGCTGGCCGAGCAGTCCCTTGGGAAGTCCGGTGAGCCCGAGCGCACCGCCGATGGCGGCGCTGGTGCGAATGAAAGAGCGGCGGCTAGTCATTGCTCGGCCCTCCCGTCGCCTGCTTGGCTTTCCACGCCGCGATCACCTCGGTTTCCTTGGCGGGCGCGACGCCGGCGACGGCCCCTTCCGCGGTCGCCTTCTGCTCCGCTTCCGGACGCGTCTTGTGCCAGGTGAGGGTGTCGGCCGCCGTCACCGCGAGCGGACGGAAGGTGAGCCCCGCCTTTACCGCGCGGTCATTGTTGCGTCGCAGGAAGCCGGCCGTCGGCCCAGTCGGTGGCAGCCAGACCGGCATATGACGCCAGCCGCGCACGCCCTGCGCCGCCAGAAACTCGGCCGGGACCCACGTGAACTGCGCGCCTGCGGTCGTCACGGCCTTGGTGCCGTACAACAACTCCGACATCGGGCGCGTGTATCCCACGGCGTTGAACGTGCCGATCACCTTCTGTTCGGCCAGACGGATCATCCACTCCGCAAGGTCGCGCGAGTCGATCCACTGCGTGGGATCGTCGGGGGTGCCCGGTGCGAGCACATCGCCGCCCTTGTCGATGCGCGCTGGCCACCAGGTGTAGCGATCGCTGCGGTCGAGCGGGCCGACGATAAGCCCCGGACGAACGATCGTCACCTTCCCCGGATACTGCCGCTCCGCCTCCTGCTCGGCGAACGTCTTGAGCGCGCCGTAGTACTTGCCCGCGTTCTCGCGCACCAGCGTGTACGGATCCAGGTCGGCGGGGAGCGGCGTGGTGCCGTCGCTCTCGTCCATGTTCGGCCGGCTGTTGTCCGGATAGACCGACATGGTGGAGATGAAGATGTAGTGCCCGACGTTCCCCTTGAGGTGCTGGGCCGCGTTGCGCACCCAGGCGGGGAACGTGGTCGGATTGTCGAGCACGACGTCGAACGTCTTGCCGGCCAGCGCGCTCACGTCCTCGTTCAGGTCGCCGATGAGCTGGTCAACTTTGCCCTTGAAGTAATCGGGGCGTGTGCGGTTGCGGTTGAAGAGCGTGACCCTGTGGCCGCGCGCGAGCGCGTATTCCACCTGCTCGGGGCCGGTGAAGCCGGTTCCCCCGAGGATGAGGATGTTGAGCGACATCTCGATGCGGCTCCCGTGGCGAGTGGTCGGAGGGCGGCGGCGGTAGGTACCCGGGACCGCGTAAGTCTATCAGTAGCCAGCTTCCTCGTCGATGCCTCGCACCTTGCCGCGGTGCAGGCGGAAGAGCAGCGCCACGTACCCCGCGGCCAAAACGAATCCCAGCGGCCACCACCAGAGTCCCGTCTGCAGCGCATGCGCGCCGGACGACGCGTTCAGGGCAGTCAGCGACCGAGTGGGATCGCCAGCCGACCGGATCAGCGTTGGATACACGCAAACCGCCGTGGCGGCGAGCAGTCCGACGAGGAACATCGCGGACGCGAGAAAGGCCGAAAGGTCTTGGCCGCGCCGTGCGTACCATCCGCTGCCGGCCAGGCCTGCGATGAAGACCGCCGTGGCGAGCCAGGCGGTCGGACGCGCGCGAAGCGCCGCGCCGAGATCGGGGAGGAGCCACATCGTCACGACGGTCGCCACCCCCCACAGCAGCACCATCACCGGATAGAGATGGCTCGCCAGCGCTCGGCTGCGTTCCTGCACCGGTCCGCTGGTGCGCCACACGAGGAATCGCGCGCCGTGATGCGCGAGCGCCACGAGTGAGAACACCCCGGCCAGCACCGTGAACCAGTCGAGGATGCCCAGCGTTCCCCGCGGCGAGAAGGACGCGAAGAGCGGCAGCGAGAACCACCCGTCCGCCTGCAGCGGCACGCCGCGCAGCACATTGCCCAGCGCCGCGCCCAGCAGCACCGGCGCGAGTGTCGAGGCCAGGGCGAACGTCCCATCCCAGAACTGGCGCCACATCGCGTCCTCGAGATGCGGCCGGAACTCGATGGCGATGCCCCGCAGGATCAGCACCCACAGGACCATCATGATCGCGAGATAGAATCCGGACAATCCCGCGCCGAGCGCACGCGGGAAGGCGAGCATCAGCGCGCCGCCGGCGGCGAGCAGCCACACTTCGTTGCCGTCCCAGAAGGGGCCGATGGCGCGCAGCACCTGGCGGCGCTCGTCATCGCCGCGCGCCACCAGCAGGTGCAGTGCGCCCGCGCCGAAGTCGAAACCGTCGAGCACCACGTAGAGCGCGAGCAGCAGGGCGACGAGCGTGAACCAGAGTGTCTGCATGGCTCAACCCTCCGCGACGTCGGTCGCGCCGTGGCCGGCGCCGGGACCGTGCGACACTTCGCGGGCCACCAGCCCGAGAAAGAGCACGCCGAGCACGAAGTACAGCCCCGCAAAGCCGAGCGTGCTGAAGAGCGTCTCTCCCGCGTGCACCGTCGGCGACCCGCCGTCCGCCGTGCGCATCAAGCCGTAGACGAGCCAGGGCTGGCGGCCGAGTTCGGCCGTCATCCACCCTGCGGTGGTGGCGATGAAGGGAAACGGGAAGGCCAGCGCCAGCGGCCAGAGCGCCCAGCGCGATGACTCGAGCCGACCGCGCCAGAGCAGGAAGGCGCCGAGGGCCATCAGCGGAATGAAGATCGTCCCCAGCCCCACCATGATGTGGAAGGCGTAGTAGAGCAGCTCTATGCTGGTGGGCCAGTCCGACTCGGGAAAATCGGAAAGGCCGCGCACGTTCGCCGAGAAGTCGCCGTAGGCAATCCACGACAGCAGCGCCGGCAGCACCACCGGGTTGTCGAGCTTGCGCTCTGCCACGTTGGGCTGGCCGATCATCGCCAGCGGCGCGCGCGGCCCACTCTCGAAGCGTCCCTCCATCGCCGCCAGCGCCACCGGCTGATGCGCGGCGACGAGCCGGCCCTGCATATGACCGGTCGGGAATGCCACCAACTGTGCGGCTACCAGCGCCGCCGGGATTCCCGTGCGCAGGGAAATGCGCGCCGTGGCCGGATGCTCCCCGCGCAGCGTCCAGTACGCGCCGACGGCCGTCATCACGAAGGCGCCGGTCACCACCGACGCCATCTGGTTGTGGAAGAACTGGGTGACCGTCCACGGGCTCAGCAGCATCTCGGTGAGATGCGCGATCTGCAGGGTGCCATCGGGGGCCACATCGTAGCCCACCGGGTACTGCATGAATGCGTTGGTGGCGATGATGAACCACGCCGAAGACCAGCTGCCGATGAAGAGCGCGATGGCGGCCGCGAAGTGCAGGCGCGGGCCCAGCCGGCGCTCGCCGAAGATGAGCAGCGCGAGGACGCTCGACTCGAGGAAGAAGGCAAAGATCCCTTCCATCGCGAGCGTCTGCCCGATGACGCCGCCCGTGCGGGCCGCGAACGCCGCCCAGTTCGTGCCGAACTGGAATTCCATCGGGATCCCCGTGACCACGCCCATCGCGAAGGACAGCCCGAAGATGCGGATCCAGAATCGCGCCGCGTCGTCCCACGCCGCGTGCCCCGTGCGCAGGGCCACGCCCTTCAGGATCACGATGAGGAGCGCGAGCCCCATGGTGAGCTGCGGGAACAGGTAGTGGTACGTGATCGTGAAGCCGAACTGCAGGCGGTGCCAGAAGAGCGGATCACTCATCGATCGGTCCGGTTGCGTGATGGGGCCCGTCGTCGCCCTGCCTGAACATAGCGCGCCGTGCACGACCCGCGATGGGGGACGCCCCGCACCACGGGTGCGCGCGGTCGCGCCTGCTCACCCGCGGCGCCAGAATTAGGAACGATCTCACTTTGGAGAGTTGGTTGATTTCGCCCGTCCGCACGCCAGGCAACATTGACCGCAAGTGGCTCGTCGCCGCGTCGGTCAGCGTGGGCGCGATGATGGCGACGATCGATGCGTCCATCGTGAACGTGGCGCTTCCCCAGATTCGCGGCGAGATCGGCGCGTCCATTGACCAGATGACCTCGCTCGCGACCTCCTTCGCGATCGCCATGGTCGTCATCATGCCGCTCACCGCCTTCCTCGGCCGCATCCTCGGCCAGAAGCGCGTCTACCTGGCGTGCCTGGGGGTCTTCATCGCCGGATCGGCGCTGTGCGGCATCGCGCGCTCCCTGCCGCAACTCGTGATTGCGCGCTCCCTGCAGGGCCTTGGCGCGGGGGCGCTGATGCCCAGTCAGATGGCCATCCTCCGCCAGACCTTCCCGAAGCGGGAACAGGGGATGGCGATGGCCGTCGTCGGGATGGTCATCACCTTCGGCCCCGCGGTCGGACCCACGCTGGGCGGATGGATCGTGGACAACTGGTCCTGGCCCTGGATCTTCTACATCAACCTGCCCGTCGGGCTGGTGGGCATCGCGATGAGCAGTCGCTTCGTGCACGAGCCGGCCGACATTCGCGCGGCCAACGCGGCGCACGCCGAGCGCATCAAGCGCGATTTCGACTGGCTCGGCATCCTGCTGCTGAGCGCCGGGCTCGCCGCGCTGCAGTACGTGCTCGAACAGGGGAACCGCAACGACTGGTTCGAGTCGCCGCGCATCGCGGGCCTGACCGCGCTCGCCGTCATTTCGCTGGTCGGGTTCGTGGTGACGGAACTGCGCGCCCCGACGCCGGCCGTCAACCTGCGCCTGTTCAAGCATCCCGTCTTCACCTCGTCCACACTGCTCGCCGCGGTGATGTTCTCAAGCCTGATGGCGGGGATGTTCCTGCTCCCCCTGTTCATGCAGGAACTGCTCGGGTTCACCGCGCTCAAGTCGGGAATGGCGCTGTTGCCGCGCGCGCTCGTGATGATGGTGGTGACGCCGATCGTCGGGAAGCTCTACAATCACGTCTCGCCGCGGGTGCTCGTGGCGTTCGGCCTGATCTGCGTGTCGCTCGGCTGCTGGGAGATGGGATCGTTCACGCTGGAGACCAGCCAGAGCGGCATCATCGGCGTCCTGGTGCTGCAGGGGGTCGGCTTCTCCTGTCTCTTCGTCCCGCTCGCGACGGTCGCGCTCAGTCACGTGCCGCGCGTCCAGCTGTCGGATGCCACCGGGCTCAACTCAGTCGTGCGCCAGTTCGGCGGCTCCGCCGGGCTCGCCATCTACGGCACGCTGCTCACGCAACACGGCGTGCGGGCCCGGTCACACCTTGGCGAGTTCGTGACGGCGTACCGGCCGGACGTCGCCGAGCGATTGGCGGCAATGACGCACGCCTTCATCGCGCGCGGGATGGACGCCGTGACCGCGAAGACGGCGGCGGTCCAGGCGCTCGCGGGCGTCGTGGCCCGTCAAGGGGCGGTCATCGCCTTCGAGCACATCTTCGCGATGACGGGCATCGCCCTGGCCTGCACGCTCCCGCTGGTGCTGCTGCTGCGGCACAGTGACCACGACGATCATCCCGAGTCGGTGGTGGAATCGCAGCAGGCCGCGGTGGAGTGACAGGATGCGGGCCGTCGTGCTGGAGCGACGAACGGCACCTTCAGGTCGAAGGTGCCGTTCGCGTCACGTGCCTGTTGTGCGTCAAATCGGGACGGCGGGATTTGAACCCGCGACCCCCTGAACCCCATTCAGGTGCGCTACCGGACTGCGCTACGTCCCGTCCGCCGCTTGGTACGAACGGTTGCGGACAGACTTGAAAATATAGCCAGAGTGCCATGCCGTGTAAACCGACATCGGCCAGTCGCGTCGCTGGCCGGCACGGACAGGTCCGCGCATCGCGAGCCCCGTTCCCGACGCGACGAAGAGGTACTAGCTTGTCTGCTTCGCCGCCCCTCCCCTATTCCACCCGAGGAAGCGCCCGTGCACCTTTCGCATTCGACGCTCGCCGCGTTGGCTCTCTCCGCAGTCGTGGTGATGCCGGTGACAGCGACCGCACAAGTCACCACCTCCTCCGTCGCCGGCACGGTGACCGCCACGGGCGGCGCTCCAGTCGCCGGTGCGCGCATCACCGCCACCCACACGCGCTCGGGCACGGTCTACGTGGCGCAGTCGCGCGCCGACGGCCGCTACGTGATTCCGGCCGCGCGCGTCGGCGGACCCTACACGATCTCGGCCCGGCTCATCGGCTACTCGCCGAGCGCCAAAGAAGGGATCATGCTCGACCTGGGCGTCCAGGCGCGTGTGGACTTCAACCTCACCACCGCCGCGGTCACCCTCGGCGCGGTCTCGGTGACTGCCGAAGTGGGCACCTTCAGCGGCTCGCGCACCGGCGCCGCCACCAAGGTGGGGACCGAGGCGATCGCCGCCTTCCCCACCATCTCGCGCACCATTACCGACTTCACGCGCCTCACGCCGCAGGCTTCGGGCTCGTCATTCGCCGGCATGGACAACCGGTTCAACAACATCACGATTGACGGGTCGTACTTCAACAACTCCTTCGGCCTCGCCGGCCAGCCGGGCGGACGCACCAACGTTGCCCCGATTCCGGTGGAAGCGGTGGAGCAGATCCAGGTCAATATCGCCCCCTTCGACGTGCGCCAGGGCAACTTCGTCGGCGCCGGCGTCAACGCCGTGACCCGCAGCGGCACCAACGACTTCAAGGGCTCCGCCTACTACGTCACGCGCAATGAGGGGCTCGTCGGCACCAAGATCCAGGGCGCGAAGTTCAACCCCGGCACGTTCGACTATTCGCTGGCCGGCGCCTGGGTTTCCGGCCCGATCATCAGGAACAAGCTCTTCTTCTTTACCAGCTTCGAGGATGACAAGAGCACCGCGCCGGGCACCACCTTCCTGCCCAACAAGGGCGGCGAGACGGTCACCGGCAACACCACGCGCGTTCTTGAAAGCGACCTGCAGGCGTTGAGCTCGTTCCTCTCCACCAAGCTCAACTATGAAACGGGGGCGTACGCGGGCTACAACAACGAGACGCCGTCCCGCCGCTTCCTCGTCAAGCTCGACTACAACCTGAGCGACCGGCACAAGCTGAGCCTCCGGCACAACACGCTCACGTCGAAATCCGACCAGCTCATCTCGAACTCGAGCTCGCTCGGCTTCGGCAATCGCCGGACGAACTCCCAGGCGATGAGCTACCAGGCGTCGGGCTATCTGATTCTCGAGGACATCAACTCCACCGTCGGCGAGCTCACATCCCAGATCCGCGAGAATTTCTCCAACGACTTGCTGGTGGGCTATACCTCCAACGACGAAAGCCGCGGCTACAAGGGGGCCTTCTTCCCCACCGTGGACATCCTGCAGAACGGCTCCACCTACATCAGCTTCGGCATGGACCCGTTCACGCCGAGCAACCAGCTCCGGTATCGCACCTTCCAGATGCAGGACAACGTCTCGTACTTCGTGGGCAAGCATGACCTTACGCTTGGCGTGGCGTACGAGAAGTATCACTCCGACAACGTCTTCTACCAGGGCGCCAACAGCGTCTACATCTACAACTCGCTGGCCGACTTCTACACCGACGCCAACGACTACCTCGCCAACAAGAACCGCACCGTCTCGCCGGTCACGCTGAACCGCTTTCAGGTGCAGTACGTGAACATCCCGGGGCTCGTGGAACCGCTGCAGCCGCTCGACGTGAACTACTGGAGCGGCTACGTGCAGGACAGCTGGCGCCCGACGCGCAACCTCAACGTCACGCTCGGCCTGCGCTTCGATCGCCCGAGCTTCGGCGCCACGGCATACACCAACACCCAGGCCAACGGATACACGTTCCGTGACCGCGACGGCAATGCCGCGCGGTACCAGACGCAGCAGCTCCCCGAGGCCGCCTTCCTCTGGTCGCCGCGCGTCGGCTTCAACTGGGACGTGCGGGGCGACAAGGTCACGCAGGTGCGCGGCGGCACGGGCGTGTTCACCGGCAAGCCCGCCTACGTGTGGGTGTCGAACCAGATCGGCAACAACGGCATTCTCACGGGCGCCATCGACGTCGTGAACACGAAGGCCTACCCCTTCAATCCCGACGCGTCCACCTACAAGCCGAAGACCGTCTCGGGCACGCCGGCGTCGTCGTACACCCTCAACTTCTCCGAGCCGGACTTCCGCTTTCCGCAGGTCTGGCGCACCTCGGTGGGCGTCGACCGCAAGCTCCCGTGGGGCGTCGTCGGCACCCTGGAGGCGATGTACAGCCGCGACGTGAACGGCATGTATTACACCAACGCCAACTTGCCCGCCCCCGCCGGCACCTTCGCCGGGGCAGACCAGCGGCCGCGCTGGAACACCGCCAATTTCGGCAACCGCGTGCAGTCGAACGTGACCGGGGCGTACGTGCTCGGCAACCAGAACAACGGTTACGCCTGGAACTGGGCGGCATCCGCCGAGAAGTCGTTCGATTTCGGGCTGTTCGCCAAGGCGTCGTACAGCTACGGCGTCACGCGGAACACGCACGACCCGAGCTCGATCGCGGCCGGCAACTGGACGGCCAACGCCATTGCGGCCAACCCCAATCAGGCCGCCGCGTCGTACTCGCAGTACTCGCCGGGCCATCGCTACTTTCTGGCGCTGTCGTACAAGAAGCAGCTTCTCCCCATCGGCCCGACGTCCGCCTCGCTGTTCATGGAGGGCGTCACGCAGGGGAACGCGAGCTACACCTTCTCCGGCGACGCCAATGGCGACGGCGCGCAGGGGAACGACTTGATCTACATCCCGCGCAACGCCGGCGAGATGAACTTCGAGCAGTACACGTCCTCCGGCACCACCTTCACCGTGGCGCAGCAACAGGCGGCGTGGGAGGCGTACATCTCGCAGGACACGTACCTGCGCAAGCACCGCGGCGAGTACGCCGAGCGCGGCGCCGTCTTCCTCCCGATGCTCCTGCGCGCCGACTTCAGCGTGGCCCAGGAAGTCACGCGGCAGATCGTCGGCAAGGGGAACAGCATCGAGGTCCGACTCGACATCCTCAACGTCGGCCACCTGATCAACAACGGATGGGGCGTCTCCGAGCGGCTTGTCTCCAGCCAGCCGCTCATCGCCCGCGGCATGGACGCCAACGGCCAGCTGCTGTACCGGCTGCGGAACATCGGCACGTCGCTGATGACGTCGTCGCTGCAGTACAACGCCGGACTGAATGACACCTATCGCATGCAGCTCAGCGTGCGGTACAAGTTCTACTAGGCCACCTCGGGCCCGATCGCGAAACAGGCACCGCCCGCCGGCGGTGCCTGTTTCGTCCGGGTCGAGTCCGCGGGCGTGCGCCGCCTAGAACCGCGGATTCACCACGTTGTTGTAGATCGACCCAAACGTGTAGCTCACGCCCAGCCGCATGTTGTACTGGAATCCGCTCAGCAGCGCGCGCCGGCGCAGCAGCACGTCCACCGCGTCCTGCTCCCCCTTGGGCAGGTACACCTGGTCGCGGATCCACTCGTACCCGCCGTTCACGTTCACGCTGAACCCCTTGAACAGCCGCACGCTCATCCCGGCGCTCAGTTCGGTGGTCCGCTTGCTGGCGTCCGTCAGGAAGTTGCGGTGCTGCGCGCTGACGCTCGCGCTCCCCCACGGCTCCCGGGTCCGGTACTCGATCTCGAGCGACTGCCGCGGCAGCGTCTCGCGCACCCTGTCGAAGATCGTCGTGTCGGCGTACCAGTAACCCACCGCCCCGACACCATACCGTACCACCAGTTCGCGCCGCGTCGCCTCCTTGTACGGGAACAGGTTGTACTCGAACGCCGCGTTCCCCTCCACGCGCAGGTCCTGGTTGCGATACACCTGCGACGCCATCTCCAGGCTCGCGCCGAGCGACCAGTGGTCCGTGATGCTCTTCACCTGGGTCAGCCCCGAAAACCAGTCGCGCAACAGGTTCGTGTACGTCTCTTCCGACGACAATGCGCCGGTGCTGTCGAACTCCTGCACCGTGACGCGGTTGTTGCGATACGAATAGCCGTAGTTGAAACTGGTCTTCCACTCCTCCGTCACGCGTTGCGCGGACAGGTGCGAGTTCAGGTTCTGGCTCTTGTACGAACGCTCGCCGTCCGTCGACCCGCTGAGGCTGACCGAGAACACCCACGCTTTCCACGGATCGAGCGCCGGCAGCAGCTGCGCGGCATTCGCCGTCGGCCCCTCGGCGCGCGACACCCGCAGCGCCTGGCCACTCGGCGTGTGCGCGACGAACCGCACCAGCCCCAGCGCGAGCATCCGCGTCACCCCGCGCCGCACTTCGTCGCCGGTGGAGGTGGGGTTCGTGGTGAACGTCAGCGTATCGCCGCGCCCGGCGAAGGCGCGGGCGCCGAGGAATGCGGCGGTGAACTGCTCGCCTCCCGCCCCGGCCCGCGTGCTCGTGACCAGCACGTGCACGTCGGCAACCGTGCGATCACGCACCCAGTTCACATAGGTGATCTCCGTGCGGATCAGGCTGAAATCGCAGTGGGTGCGGCAGTCCAGGTAGACCGCCACCAATCCGTTCGGCGACGGCGGCTGCTGCGCGAGCAGCGGCCGCGCGGCAAATCCGACCAGGAGCAGGGCGCCCGCTGCGCATCGTCGCGCCGTCGCCGGTATCCAGAAGTTCATCGATCGTCAGTGCTGGTCCAGCCCACACCCGGCGCGAACGCTCGTCGCGCGCGGGAAATGCCGGAGTCGTGTACCTGATCTACGGGCTCGTGCCGCCAGATGCTGACCGGCCGGCGCGCGCCGGCCGGCCCCTCAGCGGTGCGAGAGGTGCGTGTCGTACGTCTCCGCCGCCGACGCCGGGCGGCCGACGGCGAAGCCCTGCGCCCGACGCACACCGGCGGCGGCCAGCTTGCCCAGGATCGCGGCATCATCGACGTCGCAGACCCCGATCTCCGCCCCCATCCGTGACGCGAAATCGTACACCTTCTTCATCGCGGCCTTGTCGTCGTGCAGCCACGCCACCGGGCAGGTCACCACGTTGCAGGCGGCCAGCGAACGCAGCGCGTCGAGTTCGGACGGCGAACGCACGCGCGCGATGAGGTAGTAGCCGTCCATCATTGCGCGCGCCACCGCGAACGCGCCGCGCGCCATGTCTCGCGCGAACATCTCGCCGTCCACCGCCAGCGCCACGGTGCCGTTGGCTCCGTGATCCTTCACCGTCCCCGCCATCCAGTCCCAGAAATCCGACTCCCGGATCATCGCGAGTCCGGCGGGCATCGTGATCACCCCGGACCATCCCATCTGCGTCCAGAGACCGCCGGCATTCAGCGCGGCGCTCACCAGCGCGCGCATCACCGCCGGGGCGCAGGGTAGGTCGAAGACGCCCGCCAGCTCCTCATCGCCCGACAGCACGCCGCGCTGCGGCGACTCCCAGCGCGGCACCACGTCGGCCGAGATGTTACGCATGTGCGTCACGTCGAGCACCGGGCTGTACCACGCCCTGAACTGCCCGAGTTCCACGGCCCGCTCCACCGCCGCCGAATCGAGCCCCGTCGAGCCCGCGGCGCCCGCGGCCTCCGCCGGATGGTCGTGGAGGAAGAGCATGCTCGCCAGCGCATCCTTGCGCAGCGGCTTCTCGATCGCACCGAGTACGCGCAACCCGCTCGCCACCGCCATCGCCTCCACGGCCTTGAGCACGCCCGGCGCGAGCCCCGACGCGATGATCACGGAATCGGCCAGCTTCTCCTGCGCGAGGTGACTGATGAACGTCATCCCGTCCATGCCGGGCATGTACAGGTCGCTCACCACGATGTCCGGGCGATGGGCGCGCGCCATCTCCAGCGCTTCCGTGCCATCGCGCGCCTCCGACACCGTGGCCGCCCCGAGTTCCGCGAGGACCCGCTTGTGCAGCGAGCGCGTGAAGTCGTGGTCGTCAACCAGGAGGATATGCAGTCCACTCATGCGAGGCACCGGTACGGGAATCCGGTTGAATCTCTCCCCCGGCGCGCCGCTTTGTCCAGTCGGACAACGTGTGCCGGACGGTGCGCGGCGATGCCCGCGCCAGAGGCAGCAAACACGGGCGACGTGTAGTTTCGGGCATGCGACTCGTCACCCTTCTCCTCCTCGCCGCGCGCGTGGCCACCGCCCAGGCCCCCGACGCGCTCTGGTACGTGCGCAACAGCGACGAGGGCATCGCTGCCTTCGCCGCCAATGCCCATCGCATCAGCGTCATCGCGCCGCAGGTGTACGGCATGGACAGCACCGGCGCCATCCGCGGCGGCACCGATCCGCGCATCGTCGCCATCGCGCGCGACCATGGCGTCAAGCTCGTGCCGCTCGTAATGAACCCGGGCTTCAGCGTCACCATCCTGCACCAGATCGTGACCGTCCCCGCCGTGCGCACCAATGCGGCGCGCAGCCTCGCCGCCCTCTGTCGCGCCGAGAAGCTGCACGGCATCCAGCTCGATTTCGAGAATCTGTACGTGCGCGACCGCGACGCCTTCACCGCCTTCGTCCGCGAGGCGGTGGACTCGGTGCACCGGGCGGGCTGCGAACTTTCGGCCGCGGTGGTCCCGCGCACCGACGACGACCGCGGCACGCGCCCCTATCACCAGTGGATGTACGACTACTGGCGCGGCGCGTACGACTACAAGGCGCTGGCCGACACGCTCGACTTCATCTCGTACATGACGTACGCGCAGCACACGGGGGGCTCGACCCCCGGTCCCGTCGCCGGCTACGAGTGGATGGTGGCCTCACTCGACTACGTCCTCGCCGCCGGCGTGCCGCCGTCAAAGATCTCGCTCGGCCTCGCCTCGTACTCCGACTACTGGACCTCGGCGTACGACTGGCGCACCGGATCGCGAACGCAGGCGCGCGACATCGCGTACCCCGAGCTGATGCGCATCATCCAGCAGGCCAGGGCGACGCCGCGGTGGGACAAGCGCCAGCGCGCCTGGGTGGCGATGTGGGAGGATCACGGCGTCTTCGAGCACGCCTGGATCGAGGATGCCCGCGCCTTCAAGGACAAGCTCGCCCTGGTGCGGAAGCACCATCTGCGCGGCTACTCCGTCTGGCTCTTGGGAACCGAGGATCCCAAGGTGTGGGGCGTCGTGGGCAACGTGGCGCGGTAGACGAGGGACGCCCCTGTACCTTGCACCACACCCTGCACCGTGCCCCTGCACCACACTCTGGACCGTGCCCCTGCACCTACCCCCTCGCCCTTCTCCGCTTCATCACGTCGTCGAAGTACGTGTAGATGACTGGCGTCACATAGAGCGTGATCAGCTGCGAGAAGGCGAGTCCGCCCACCACCGCGATGCCCAGCGGCCGCCGTGACTCGGCGCCCGCGCCGGCACCGAGCGCGATGGGCAGCGTGCCCACCAGCGCCGCGCCCGTGGTCATCATGATCGGGCGGAAACGCACCAGGCACGCCTCGTAGATCGCGTCGAAGGCCGGCGTTCCCTTCTTCTTTTCCGTCTCCGTCGCAAAGTCGATCATCATGATGGCGTTCTTCTTCACGAGGCCTATCAGCATGATGATGCCCACCCACGCGTAGACCGTCAGTTCCGTGCGCGTCAGCACCAGCGTGATCAGCGCGCCGAAGGCCGCAAACGGAATGCCGCTGAGGATCGTGAGCGGGTGGATGAAGCTCTCGTACAGCACGCCGAGCACCACGTAGATCACGAAGATGGCGATCACGAACAGCGCCAGCAGTCCCTGCTGCGTCTGCTGAAAGACCTGCGCCGCCCCGTAGAAGCCGGTCGACACGCCTTCGGGGAGCGCGCCGCGCGCCGCCTTCTCAATGGCGGTGACGGCATCGCCGAGCGCGTATCCCGGGCGCAGGTTGAACGACAGCGTCACGCTGGGCTGCTGTGCGGTGTGGTTCACGAGCATCGGCCCCAGCGTGCGTTCGACGCGCGTCACCGACGAGAGCGGCACGAGCTTGCCCGTCTTGGCCCGCACGTACAGCATGTCGAGCGCGGACAGGTCGCTCTGGAACTCCGGGAGCAGCTCGAGGATCACCCAGTACTGGTTGTTGGCCGTGTAGATGCTGCTCACCTGTCGCGAGCCATACGCGTTGTACAGCGCCTGCTCGATCTGCTCGGGCGTCACGCCATACAGCGCGGCGCGATCGCGGTCAAGTTCCACCGACGCCTGCGGATTGGCGATCTGCAGGTCGGTGGTGACGTCGGTGATCTGCGGCAGCTCCTTGAGCGCCTTCTCCGCCGTCTGCGCCGCGCTGTAGAGCACGGGAAGGTCGGCGCCGCTCATCGTGTACTGGTACAACCCCTTCGACGTGCGCCCGCCGATCTGGATGACGGGGTCGTTGCGCACGTACACCGCGATGCCGGGAACGACGCGCAGCTTCTTCGTGAGCTCGGGGATGATCTCGTCCGCCGACTTGGAGCGCTGCTCGCGCGGCTTGAGGCGCATCGTGAAGCGCCCCTGGTTCGCCGTGCCCGACGTGCCACCCTGCCCCGTGCCAACGTTCGAGATGAGGGCATCCACGTTGGGATCCTGCAGCGCGATGGCCACCACCGCCTTCTGGTGCCGCACCATCTCCTCGAAGCTCGTCCCCTGCGCCGCCTCGGTGCTCGCCGAGAGCCGGTTCTGGTCTTCCGAGGGGAAGAAGCCCTTGGGCACCATCTGGTACGCGACGGCCGTCAGCACCAGCGCCGACGCGCTGGCCACCAGCGCCACCGGGCGGTGCGCCATCACCCAGGTGAGCGTGCGCGCGTAGGTCCGGTACGCCCACTGGTACGCCGCCTCGAAGCGGTCGAGCAGCCAGTTGTGGGTGCCGTGGATGCGCGCCTCGTTCAGGAAGCGCGACGCGAGCATCGGCGTGAGCGTCAGCGAGACCGCGCCCGACACGAGAATGGCCGCGGTGATGGTCACCGCGAACTCGCGGAAGAGCCGCCCCACGATCCCGCCCATGAACAGGAGCGGGATGAAGACGGCCACCAGCGAGATGGTCATCGAGAGAATCGTGAAGCCGATCTCCGACGCGCCGTCGAGCGCCGCCTGCAGCGGCTTCTTTCCCATCTCCATGTGACGCACGATGTTCTCGAGCATCACGATGGCGTCGTCCACGACGAACGCCACGGCCAGCGTCAGCGCCATCAGCGACAGGTTGTCGAGGCTGAAGTCCAGCGCGTACATCACCGCGAACGTCCCCACCAGCGCCATCGGCACGGCGACGCTGGGGATCATCGTCGCCGAGGTGTTCCGCAGGAACAGGAAGATCACCAGCACGACGAGGAAGATCGTGAGGCCCAGCGTGACCTTCACGTCGTGCACCGACTCGCGAATGCTCGCCGAGCGGTCCATGAAGATCTCGAACTCCACCGCCGCGAGGAGCTGCGCGCGCAGCGTCGGCAGGATGGCCTTCACCGCGTCGGCCACTTCGACGGTGTTCGTGCCGGGCTGCTTCTGCACCGACAGCGAGATGGCGCGCGTGTCCTTGTACCAGCCGGCGATGCGCAGGTTCTGCACGCCGTCCACCACCTGTCCCAGGTCCTTGAGCCGCACCGGCGCGCCATTGCGATAGGCGACGATCACCTCCTGGAACTGCGCCGCATTTACCAGCTGACCGTTGGCGCTGACCGTGTACGCCTTTTGCGGCCCCCAGAGGACACCGGTGGGCAGGTTCACGTTCTGCTGCGACACCGCCGCGGCCACTTCGTCGATGCCGATGCCGCGGCTCGCGAGGGCGCGGGGATCCACCTGCACGCGCGCCGCGTACTTCTGCGTGCCGAGCACGCTCACCTGCGCCACGCCATTCACCGTGCTCAGCCGCTGCGCCACCACCTGCTGCACCAGCTCGTCGAGCGCCGACAGCGGCATCGTCTTCGAACGGAAGCTGAGGTACAGGATCGGCTGGTCGGCCGGGTTCGACTTGGTCAGCGACGGCGGGATGATGCCCGGCGGCAGCTCGCGCAGCGTCTTGCTGATGGCCGACTGCACGTCCTGCGCGGCGGCGTCGATGTTGCGCGCGAGGGAGAACTGCAGCGTGATGGTCGTGCCGCCGAGCGCGCTCGTCGACGTCATGTTGTCGACGCCGGCGATCGTCGTGAACTGCTTCTCCAGCGGCGTCGCCACGGCGGAGGCCATCGTCTCCGGGCTCGCCCCCGGCAACGACGCGCTCACCGTGATGGTCGGATAATCCACCGCGGGCAGGTCGCTGACACTCAGCAGCCGATACGCCAGCCCACCGAAGACGAGCACGGCCACCGCGAGCAGCGTGGTCGTGACCGGCCGCCTGATGAAGAGCGCCGTGAAATTCATGGCGTCGGTGCGCGCGCCGCGGCGGGCTGGCGTGGCGATCCGGCGCCCGTCGGCGCGCTCCGCACCTCGACCTTTGCCCCGACCGTCAGGCGCGATTGCCCGTCCACCACCACCTGTTCGCCCCCCGTCAGTCCCTTCTCGATGACCGTCAGGTCGCCGACCGCGCGCCCCGCCGTCACCGGCGCCACCTGCGCGGTGCCGGCCTTGTCCACGATGAAGACGAACAGGCCGTCCTGGCCCGTCTGCACCGCGGGCGTCGGCACGAGCACGGCGTTGGACTCCCGGAAGATCTCGAGCTGCACCGCCACGAACTGCCCGGGCCAGAGCTGATTCTCGGCATTGGCGAACCGCGCCTTCAGCGTCACCGTCCCCGTGGTCGTGTCCACGCCGTTGTCCACGAAGCTCAGCGTGCCCGGCACCGGCGCGCCGCTCCCCCGCCCCGGATAGGCCGTGGCCTGGAGCGCCTGCGCCTGCGAGTGCTTCTGCACCAGCGCCAGTTCACGCTGTGGCACCGAGAAGCGGACGAGGATGGGGTGGATCTGGTTGATCACCACGAGCGGCGTCGTCGCGTTGGGCCGCACCAGGTTCCCCTGCCGCACCAGCACGCTCCCCGTCTTGCCGCTGACCGGGGCCTTGATGGTCGCGTTGTCCAGGTTGAACTGCGCGTTCTCGACGTTCGCCTTGTCGGCATCCACCACCGCCTTGAGCGCCGCCGCGTTGGCTGCGGCCTGATCGGCCTGCGAGCGCGTCACGTAGTCGCGCTGGGCCAGCGCCTCGTACCGCTCGGCGTCGCGCACGGCGGCGTCATACTGCGCCTTGTCGCGCGCCAGCACCGCGCGCGCCTGCTGCGCGGCCGCGCGATACGGCACCGGATCGATCTCGAACAGCACCTCCCCCGCGGCCACCTCATCGCCCTCGCGGAAGCGCACTTCACGCAGCACGCCGCCCACCTGGCTCTGCACCGCCACCGACTGCACGGGTTCGACGAGCCCGTTGGCTCGCACCAGGTACGGTGCATCGCCTCGCGTCGCCATCGCGACGGTGACGGGGATCGGCGGCTTCGGCGGCGCGGCCGGCTTGCCGCAGGCGAGGCCGACCACGGGGACCATCAGGAACAGGACACGCGCGTTCTTCATCGAGGCTTCCCCGGTGTGCCGGGTGTGAGAGTCAGGTTCGGCTCGCCATGCGTCCCGAGCACGCCCGCGTCGCGCGCCAGCTGCGCGAGCGCGGCAAACCATGTCCAGCGGCTCTGAATCGACTGGGCCCGGGCGTCGGCCAGCGCGTTCTGCGCCGTGAGCAGGTCGAGAATGCTGCCCACTCCCTCGGCATAGCGGCCGCGCGCCACTTCTTCGGAGCGCGTCGCACTCGTCAACAGTTCGCGCGCCGTGGCCACGCGCTGCGTGACGGTCTGCAGCGCCCAGTACGACGTCCACACCTGCGCCGCGGCGTTGAGCTGCGCCTGGTCCGCGCGGGCGGCCGCCACGGCCGCATTCTCCCGCGCCGTCGCCACGTCGGAGGCGCGCGACAGCCCGTAGAAGAGCGGCACCGACAGGCCGAAGGTCAGCGCGTACGTCGTGCCATCGAGCACGTTCGCGTTGGAGAAGGCCTGGCCGCGATTCGCCCCCATCGTGACGCTGGGAAGCATCGCCGAGCGGGCCACGCGCACCTGCTGCGCGCTCTGTCGCGCGGTGGCACGCGACGCCATCACATCCGGACGCTCGCGCATGGCGCGCGCGATGAGCGAGTCCACGTTCTCGGCGAGCGCGGCCACCGGGGTCGCCCCCGTGTCGCTGACGACGTCGAACGCGGCGTTGGCGGGCAGGCCGAGCGCGAGCGCCAGTTGGGCGCGTGCGGCCTGCAGGTTCCCCTCCGCGGTCTGCGACGCCAGGCGCGACTGCGCCAGCGCGGTGCGCGCCTGCAGCACGTCGGCGATGGTGGCCAAGCCCACGTCGTGCCGGCGTTCGGCAGCCGCCAGGTTGGTCGTCGCCGTCGCCACGGTCTGCCGCGACGCATCCACCAGCCCGCGGGCGGCCTGATACGTGAAGTACGCAGATTCCGACTGGAGCACCACCGATTGCACCGCACCATTGTGCGTCAGGTCGGCCGCGAACATCGCCTCGCGCGCCGCCGACATCACGCCGCCGCGGGCGCCAAAGTCGAAGAGCAGGTATTGCAGCGAGATGGTGGTGGAGACCGTGGTGCGGTCGCCCGGCACCCGCGCCGGATTCGATGAGATGGCGCGCGATGGCCCGCCATTGGCGTCGGCCTGCAGCGTCGGCACCCACCGGCCGCGCGCGCTCGCATACGCCGACGCAGCCGCGCGCGACTGGGCCCACGTGATGCGCGTCTGCGGGTTGTTGCCGAGCGCGACGTCGATGACATCGGCCAGGGTAAGCGCCTGCAGGCGTGACGCGGCTGAATCGGGGATGACGGCCCCCCGCCGCGCCAACCGAATCGCGGCCGAGTCGAACGGAGCGCCGGCGCGTCGGCTGGTGGGCCACCCCTCGCGCGGCGTCGGAGCGGTCGCCACATGCCCACCGACGTGCGATGGCGGCGTACACGCCGGAACGGCAACCGCCAGCAGTAACGCCAGCGCGAGGGGGGAACGCGAGACGGGCATCGCAGCGAGTGGAGGGCCTGGGCGCCCGGGGGAGCCAGGGGCGCCCGCCAGCCGCGTGAGGGTTTGGGATTCTTCAGCTTAATGATACGCCAGGCAAACTCGTAGCGTTTGCGGCTCCCCCAAGAGGCACGCGGGCGGCCGGGCCCCACCCCGACCGCCCGCGCCGCGTATCGCTCGCCGTTCGCTACGGCGTGCGTTCCCTGCGCTGCCACGCGGTGAAGGCGGCGCTGACCACCCATCCGAGGAGGGCGATGGGGAGCACCACCACCAGCAGCAGTTTCACCACCGCGAAGCCGACGGCGAGCACCGCCCCCAGCACGCCAAAGACGACCGCCAGGAGTGCTGCGGCGAGCACCACGACGAGAAAGATGGGAATGCCGACCAGCGCCAGCACGGCGACGACGGGGATGGTCAGCACGAACAGGGCGGCCATGACCGGCATGCCGAGCGTGAGGAAGACGAACCCCAACGGAATGAGCACGACCAGCGCCACGAGGCCCAGGAGGAACGACTTCACGAGATCGCGCACGATGATGTCCTGTGGTGGATGCTCACCCTACGGCGGTCGACGCCCCCCTGATTCACGCCGCGGTATCCCGTTCCTGCACTCGTCCCCGCCTCGCCAAGCCCCTACCCCCTCCCCGTTCCCGCCCGTTGGTACGTTCCCATCACCGCCGCCGTCTCGAGGATGTGCCCGCGCATGGCCGCATCCAGATCCTTGCGCGTGGCCCGTGGGCCGAGGTCGGGCAGCACGGTATCGAGTGCGTAGAGGGTGTGGAAATACCGATGGCGGCCGATGGGGGGACACGGTCCCTCGTAGCCAGGATCACCGGAGTCGTTGAGACCTTCGAGCGCACCGCTCGGCACCGGCGACCGCGCACCGCCCTCGGGCAGCGCGCTCACGGACGGCGGGATGTTGTACAGGACCCAGTGCACCCAGATGCGCTTTGGCGCCGCCGGATCGGGCGCGTCGGGATCGTCCACGAGCAGCGCAAGGCTCCTTGCGGCGGAAGGCGCATTCGACCAGGCGAGCGGCGGCGAGCAGTTCGCTCCATCGCAGGTGTGCCGCACGGGGATTGCCTCACCGTGCGCGAACGAGCCGGAGATGAGTTCCATGTCTGCAACTTCCAATCGACCGCCCATTTCGGCAAGCGCGCATTCGCCACCACCCCATCATCCGTGTCCCGTCATCCGCTTCACATCTTCCGTCTCCCGTCCTCCATCTCCCATCTTTCCCCGATGCGCCTTGTCCTTGCCGTCGCCCTTGGCAGCGCCGTTGGCGGCGTGGCCCGCTTTCTCCTTTCTGCTTGGCTCGAGCAGCGGGCCGTGTCGTCGTTCCCGTACGCGACGCTTCTCGTGAACATTACCGGGAGCGTGCTGCTCGGTTTCCTCGCCACGTGGACGTACGAGACGGCCGGGGTCCCCGCCGACGTGCGGGCACTGCTGACCACGGGCTTGTGCGGCGGCTACACCACCTTCTCGACGTTCAGCCTCGAGACGGTCGCGCTCATCGAGGAGGGATTCCTCGGCCGCGCCGCCGCCTACATCGCCTTGAGCGTGCTGCTCTCCGTGGTGGGCGCGTACGCCGGCATCCTCGGCGCCCGCCAGTTGGTGCTCCTGCGCGCCTCGTAGGGACGGCGAACGCACGGCGGGCGGCCGTGGTGGCCGCCCGCCGCAAGAACATCGGTAGCCGCCGCGATCAGACGTGCGCGAGTTCGCCCTCGGTCTCGGCGCTCAGCCGGAACGTGGAGAATCGCAGCAGTACGCCGGTGCCGCCCGATTCCTCCAGCATTCGCGCCGCATCGCCGGACACCACCTCCACGCGCGCGTCCTGCGCCAGCGCCGATCGCACGAAGACCTCAGCCACCTCGGGCTGCAGCGCGATGAACGACGTGCTCAGCACGAGCGTGTGCACGCACCGCTCGTCGAGCGCCCGTCCGGTGATGGCGGCCCCGGCCGCGGCCAGGTCGTCGTTGCCGTACCGGCGCAGCAACTCCTCCACCAGCTCCTGCTCCGCGCCGCGGCGCAGCTGCACGAGGCCCTCGCTCACGGCCCGCGCGATCTCGCTGACCCGCGCCCGGGCGCCCAGGGCGGGCGTCTCAATCACGTTCTGCACGCCTTCGCGCTCAATCGCCGCCATCGCCTCGTCGAGCAGTTGCGGCGTGCCGCCGACGAAGACGGGGAGCGCCGGGGTCAGCGCGCGGACTCGGCTCGCGAGCTCGCGCAGCATCCGCGACCGCGCCTCGCGGCGCTCACGCTCGGCCGCGTCGCGCCCGACGCCGCCGCGCGCCGCCGGGTGAACCGTGCCGGGCCGGGCAGTGCCGGTCGGCGCCTCACGATCGTGATGCGGGAGCGTGCGGACGGTGTCGATGCGTCGCACGCCGTCGTCATCGCAGTGGAAAATGCGAGCCGCGCGGCTGTCGGCCACCACGACCCACGCTTCCCCGCCGCCCAATTCTGCCGCGCACAGGAAGGGCGCGAGCGCCACCCCCTTGCGCCACGCCCCGAGCGTCGGCGTGACGCCGCGCAGCGGCATGTCGAGGCAGACTTTTCCGTCGGCGACCACGCCGAGCCAGCCCGGCGCGTCGAGCGTGCCGCGACGGTGTGACAGGTGCTCTTCCAGTGCGTCGATGTTCCGCGTGAAGGCTTCGCGCTCGTCGTGCGAGGCGTCGCCCAGCGCGTGACGCAAACGACTTTCCTCCTGTTTCAGGGACCGCCGCCAGGCGGTGCGCCATGCCGGATTTTCGCTCCGGCCGTCAAGGTATAGTGTCAGTGTGGGCGTCTCGCGCAGCTTGGCGTCGAGCGCCACGAGTTCCGCAAAGGGCATCATCAATCCGCTCCTCCAGTAACAGGCGGAACGCCCTGGGGGGCCCGCGCAGCGCGCGAGCGTCTCGCTGCATTAATGAATGCCTCGGCGCGCGCCTCGGCGCAGTAGGGTCTACGCTGGAAAAGGGTAGGGCTTCATCGCACGGAACCCTGACAGGGTTCAACTGACGACGTCACGTGCGTTGCCGCTGCCGCTTCTCGCGCCGCGACGGCGCCCTGCACCGCCGCGCGATACACGTTGGCATACCCGGTCATCGAGCGATCCCACCCGAAGTCGCGCGCCATCGCCCGTCGCATCATGGCCGGCCACGCCAGCGCATCGCGGTAGCGCGTGAGCGCGCGATCGAGCGCGGCCTCCATCGAGGAGACGTCGAATCGGTCGAACAGGAATCCGGTGTCCTCGTCCGCCACGGTGTCGCCGATGCCGCCCACGCGGCGGCCGATGACCGGCGTGCCGTAGCGTGACGCGTGCATCTGCGTGAGGCCGCACGGCTCGTACAGCGAGGGCATGAGCACCATGTCGGCGCCGGCCATCAGCTGGTGCTCCAGGCGATCGGTGAACGAGAAGCTGCAGGCCATGCGTCCGGCGTGCGCCGCCACGAGCGCGGTGACGGCGTCCCGAATGCGCGCGTCGCCCTCGCCGATGACGATGAGCTGCAGCTCCGACTCGCGCAGGCGCGCGCTGCGCAGCACGATGTCGAATCCCTTCTGGGCTGCGAGGCGGGATGACATGCCGATCAACGGGACGTGCGCGAGGCGCGGCAGGGCGAACGCGCGCTGCAGCGCGTCCTTGCAGACGGCCTTGCCGGTCAGGTCCTCGCGCGAGTAGTTCGCCGCGATCTGGTCGTCGCTGGCGGGGTCCCAGAGCTTCACATCAATGCCGTTGCAGATGCCCACCAGGCGATCGCCCAACTGCCGGAAGGTGTCGTGCAAGCCGAAGCCGCCTTCCGCGGTGCGCAGTTCGGAGGCATGCGCGGGGCTCACCGTCACGGCCGCGTTGCAGAAGACCAGGCCTCCTTTCAGCAGGTTGAGCCGGCCGTACCATTCCAGGCGCTCCATGTGCCAGAGTGCGGGCGCCAGCGCGAGATCGGCCATGACGTCAGCGCCGAAGTGGCCCTGATAGCCCGCATTGTGCACCGACATCACGGCCGGTGTGTCGGCAAACTGCGGGGCGCACTCCGGGTGCGTCCGCATGTAGACCGGCGCCAGCGCCGCGTGCCAGTCATGGGCGTGCAGCAGCAGCGGCCGTTGCACGAACTGCCCGATCCCGCGCAGCGCCGCGCGGGCGAACATGGCGAAGCGCAGGTGATTGTCGGGGTAGTCGCCGCGGTCGTCGCCGTAGAGGCCCGGCCGGTCAAAGCACGCCGGCGCGTCGACGAAGATCACGTGCGGCGCGCCGGTGCGCGTCGCGTCGCGATAGAACCGCACGTCCTCCGTGAGTGGTCCCACGACGAGGCGCGATGGCGGGGCGAGCAGCTGCAGGCGCGGCACCACCTCGCGCACCGAGGCGTACAGCGGGAGGAACGTGTAGACGCGCTCCCCCGCGCGTGCCTGCGAATTCGCGAGCCCCGCCACGGCCTCCGCCAGCCCGCCAGTGCGCGCGTAGCCGTGGTATTCGGCGGTGAGGTGCACGATGGCGCGGCGGGCGGGACGACGATTCGCCCCCGCATGCCGACCGGGGATCGCCCGCGACGCGGTGGCATCGCGCGACGTCGACGCGACGGCAACGATCTCTCCCTGTTGCTGCACCGACTCGTCGAGCGAAACCATGGCCGCTCCCGCCTAGCGCGCGCGCCAAGCCCTGCCGGCGGGTCGGCCTGATCACGCGGCGATCCAGGGGCGCCCGCTGCTGCACGCTACGGCACACGGCGCGGCGTGAGTATCAGCGAAAATCCGACCTTGGCCACGCCGATGCCGTAGGCATCACCGCGCGTGCGTGCAAGCAAGCGGCTGCTCACGCCGTTGGCGCTTCGTCCGGCGTCCTCTCCCCTCGCATCGACGGCACATAGTAATCGCCGACATACTCCATCAACATTCGCCGCGCATTGAACCGGAGGCCGGCCGCGCGCAGGGCGTGGCGCATCACCTGGATCCAGCGCTGCGGCAGGCCGTTCACGTCGCGGTTGTAGTACATCGGCACAACCGCGGTCTCGAGCAGGTCGTACAGTTGCCCCGCCGCGGCCGCGTCGTCCTCCGCAACGCCCTCGCCGGGCTCCGGCGCGATCGCCCAGCCGTTGTGGCCGTTGAACCCTTCCTCCCACCAGCCGTCCAGCGTGCTCAGCTGCGGCACGCCGTTCAGCGCCGCCTTCATCCCGCTCGTCCCCGACGCCTCCATCGGAATGCGCGGCAGGTTGAGCCAGACATCCGCCCCCTGCACGAGCACGTGCGCCAAGTGCGTGTCGTAGTCCTCGACGAAGGCGAGCCGTCCCTCGAAGCGGGGATCGCGCGTGGCCTGGTACACCTCCTGCAGGATCTGCTTGCCGGGGCCGTCGGCCGGATGCGCCTTGCCCGCAAAGATGATCTGCACGGGATGCGATGGGTTGCTGACGATGCGCAGCAGCCGCTCCACGTCGTGGAACAGCAGGTTGGCCCGCTTGTAGGTCGCAAACCGGCGGGCGAAGCAGAGCGTGAGCGCCTCCGGATCGAGCAGCACCCCCGTGCCGGCCAGCCGCGCCGCCTCGCGCGTGTGCTGCGTGAAGGCGAGCCGCGCCTGCTCGCGCATATGCACGAGCAGCGTCCGCTTCAGGTGCCGGTGCACCTCCCACAGCGCCTGCGCATCCACGGCGAGCACGTCGTCCCAGAGCTTCGGATCGTCCACCCGGTTGCCCCATCCGGCGCCCAGGTGCGTATCGAGCAGCTGCATCACGGCATTCGACATCCACGTGGCGAGATGCACGCCGTTGGTGACGTAGGTGATGGGGAGATCCACCGCACGCCGCTCCGGCCAGAGCGATCCCCACAGCTTGCGGGTGACGGTGCCGTGGACGCGCGAGACGGCGTTGAAGCGCCGGCTCAGCCGGACGGCCGCCGCCGTCATGTGGAACCGCCCCGACGCGTCACTCGGATGGTGGCCGATGCGCATGAACGCATCCTGCGAGATGCCGAGTTCGTCCCAGACCGGCCCGGTGCACGCGGCGACGTCGGCGGCCGGGAATGTGTCGTGGCCGGCGGGCACCGGCGTGTGCGTGGTGAACGTGCTCGACGCGCGGACCGCGTGCACCGCTTCCTTCAATGGAATGCCGGTCGCGACAATCTCGCGAACCCGTTCGACGAACATGAAGGCGGCGTGTCCCTCGTTGGCGTGCCAGGCCGACGGCGCGATGCCGAGCGCGCGCAGCGCGCGCACGCCGCCAACGCCAAGGAGCCACTCCTGGCGCAGCCGCATCTCGGGTCCGCCCGCATAGAGGCGGCTCAGCAGCGGGCGGTCGTCAAAGTGATTCTGCTCGAGGTCGGTGTCGAGCAGGTAGATGGTCACGCGCCCGACGCGCAGTCTCCACGCCCGCACGTAGACGTCGCGCCCCGCCATGCGCACCATCGCGAGATGCGGCGCGCCGTTGGGTCCGTCGATCGGATCGAGGACGGTGCGCGCGAGGTCGAGCTGCATCGGCGCCTCTTCCTGCCAGCCGTCGGCGCGGACCTCCTGGTCGATGTAGCCGTTGCGATAGAGAATCCCGACGCCGACGAGCGGCACGCCCAGGTCCGACGCCGTCTTGCAATGGTCGCCGGCCAGCACGCCCAGTCCGCCGGAGTAGATCGGGACCGTGTGGTGCACCCCGAACTCCGCGCAGAAGTAGGCGATGGTCTCGTTGGCCTGCTGCGGGAAACGCTGCATGAACCAGGTCTGCGACCGCGATTGCTCGGCCGCCGCCCAACGCATCACCGCATCGAAGTGCGCGAGGAAACCCGGGTCCGCGGCGCACTGCGCCAGCCGCTCCGGTCCCACCTGCAGCAGCAGCTGGAAGGGATCGTGCCGCAGGCGCGTCCAGAGCTGATGATCAATGGTGGCGAAGAGCCGGCGGGCCTCGCGGTTCCACGTCCAATTGAGGTTGCACGCGATGTCGACCAGTCCGTCGAGGCGCTGGGGGAGGAATGGGAAGACGGGCGGCATGCCCGCCAAGGTAGGTGCGTCCGGCGGAATGTCCAGCCGAGCATCGCGCCGACGGCGTCGATCGGGAAACGGATACCCGGTAGGACGAATCCTGACGGGCTGAGGGTCGTTGTGGCCTTTCCCGCAGGTTTGGGCGACATAGACTTGAGAGGGAGGCCGCTGCCCCGCCAATGCGCGGCGCAGCAAGGAGGAGCCATGAAAGCGCGCGACGTCATGACCGCGCATCCGTCGGTGATCACCCCCGACGAGCCCGTATCGCGAGCCGCCGAGGTGATGCGCGATCGCCACGTGGGCATGCTGCCCGTCATCGACAACCTCAACGACCGGCGCCTGCGTGGCGTGCTCACCGACCGCGACATCGTCGTGCGCTGCGTCGCCGAAGGACACGGACTCGACAGCGCGGTGCGCGAGGTGATGACGGCCCGTCACCTCACGACCGTGCGGATGGATGACGACGTTCACACGGTGGCGCACAAGATGCGGCGCGATCACATCCGGCGGATTCCGGTGCTCGCGGCCGACGACCGGGTGGCGGGCGTCGTGGCCGTGGTGGACCTGGCGACGCGGCTGCGGCCGGCGGATCCCCACATGGTCGAGGGGATCGAGCGGGAGGTGGCGTCACCGGCGGACGCGCGCCCCTGATCCGCGGGCCGCGGTGACGCTGCGCGCCGGCCCCGCCACGGATTTCGGCGCCAGACGCGCGACGGGCCCTATTCCCGGGGGGAACAGGGCCCGTCGGCTAGCTCAGAGCGGGCGATGGGACTCGAACCCACGACGTCCAGCTTGGGAAGCTGGCATTCTACCAACTGAATTACGCCCGCGTGGTATGGGATTATACCTGACTCCAATGATGGGGACAAGCTGGCGTCTGCCGGGGGCTTTCCCCCCTCGGTAAATGACCCTCCGCAGTCGTATTTTGCAGGCGCTCCCCGTGACTGTGCCTCTGCCCCTGAGATTTCCGTGACCCATCAACCCGCCGACTGGTGCGCTCGCGCCGTCTCGCCCGCCGATGCCCTGGCGCTCGTGACGAGCGGCATGAAGGTCTTTGTCCACGGCGCCTGCGCCACGCCAATGCCGCTGCTCGAAGCCCTCGCCTCGCGCGATGACCTCGAGAATATCAAGCTCTACCACCTCCACCTCGCGGGCCCCGCGCCCTGGCTCGAGGGCGACAAGTGGCAGCGCTTCCACTCCATCTCGCTCTTCACGGGCCCCGGATTGCGCGGCCCCATCGAGCACGGACACGCCGACTTCGTTCCGATCTTCCTCTCGGACGTCCCGTCGCTCTTCAGCTCGGCGCGCGTGGCGCTCGACGTCGCCATCGTGCAGCTGTCGCCGCCGGATGCCCACGGCCATTGCTCGCTGGGCACCTCGGTCGACACCGCCCGCGCCGCCGTGGATAGCGCGCGGTTCATCATCGCCGAGATCAACGAGCAGATGCCGCGGACGCACGGCAACACCAACGTGCCGTTCGACCGGATCGACGCCTTCATCTGCACCAATCGCCCGCTCCTGGACCATGCGGGCGGCGTCGAGAACGAGGTGGAAGGACGCATTGGCGAGATCATCGCCGGGCTCGTCGAGGACCGTTCCACCCTGCAGATGGGCATCGGCGCCATCCCGGACGCCGTCCTCAGCCGGCTGGGCGACAAACACGACCTCGGCGTCCACACCGAGATGTTCTCCGACCGGCTGGTCGACCTCATCGAGGCCGGCGTCGTCACGAACAAGTTCAAGCAGGTGCACCCCGGGCGCACCGTCACGTCGTTCATCAACGGCACCAAGCGCCTGTTCGACTTCGTGCATGACAACCTGGCGGTCGAGTTTCATCCGTGCGACCGCACCAACGACACCGCCGTCATCCGGCGCAATCCGCGCGTGGTCGCCATCAACAGCGCCATTCAGGTGGATCTCACCGGGCAGGTGGTCGCCGACTCGTTCGGCCACCGCATCTACTCCGGCATCGGCGGCCAGATGGACTTCATCCGTGGCGCCGCGCTCTCGCGCGGCGGCAAGGCGATCATCGCGCTGCCCAGCACCGGGAAGAGCGGCACCATCTCGCGCATCTGCACGGAGATCAACCCGGGTGCCGGCGTGGTGACCACCCGCGGACACGTGCACTGGGTCGTGACGGAGTACGGCGCGGTCAACCTGCACGGCTGCACGCTCCGTGAGCGCGGCGAGGCGTTGATCTCCATCGCGCACCCGGACTTCCGCGCCGAGCTGTCGAAGGACCTGAAGCGCCTGCGGCACTAGCGCGAGCTGCCGGGGACGCCGCGGCCGCCTGCTACGGGCGGCCGCGGTTTCTTTGTATCGCCGGTTTGCCTGGCTTCGCTGGTTTCGCCGGTTTCGCCCGTCGGTCGTACACCACCCGCATCACCAGCGACGTGAGCGCGTCGCAGATCGCCTCTTCCAGCGGATGGTCGAGGCCGTTGCGCAATCCGCTGTCCTCGAGCCCCACGTGCATCAGTTCGTGCCACAGCACCCGCCAGCGGGCTTCGCCATGCACGGTGCTGCGCAGGAAGATGGTGCGCTGCTCCGACACGAAGCACCCGAACAGCTCCTCGCCGGGGTCGGCGTACTGCGCAATCACCTTCGGGCTCACGACCTTCACGGCCACGTCGCCGCCGGGACACGGCAGGGTATCGGGAATCTTCGGCCAGCGACGCCGAGGCATCGGCACGGTTCTCGTGAAAGGGTGGCCCTTCTGCCTAGAACCTGCGTGGGCGCGGACCGTGCGGCCACCCCCCTCTTGACAGATTCACCCGACACATCTAGTGTATCGGTACACTAGCACACTATCCCCGTGTTTGATCGCATCGACTCCCGCAGTCCCATCCCCATCTACGCCCAGATCGCGGCCCGCGTCCGCGTGGCGGTCGGCGCCGGCGAGCTGAAAGCCGGCGATGGCCTCCCGTCGGTGCGCGCCCTCGCCTCTCGACTGCGCGTCAACCCCGCCACGGTCGTGCAAGCCTACCGCGAACTCGAAGCCGAAGGGCTGGTCCAGATGCGCCAGGGGGCCGGCACCTATGTCACCGACGTGACCCCGGAGCGGCGCGCCCGCGAACGCGCCGCCGATGCCCGCCGCCTGGTCCGCGACCTGCTCGCGGAGGCCGCCCGCCGCGGCATCACCGCTGCCGACCTCAAACACGCGCTCAACGACGAACTCGAGGAGACCACGCGATGAGCGACGCAATCGCGCTGAAGCACGTGGCCTACCGCCCCGCCAGGGAGTTCGCCATTCGCGACCTCACGATGACGGTTCCGACGGGCGCCATTTACGGCTTTCTCGGACCGAACGGTTCGGGCAAAACCACGACCATCAAGCTGATCCTCGGCATGCAGGAGGCCGACGACGGCCTCATCGAGGTGCTGGGGCACCAGATCCCGCAGGGCGCGCCGCAGGCGCTCGCCCGGCTGGGCTACGTCCCCGAACGGGTGCACCTGTATGCCTCGCTCACCATCGGCGAGATGATGGACCACCACCGCGCGTTCTATACGACGTGGGATCCGTCGCGCGCCGAGGAACTGCGGCGACAGTTTGCCCTCCGCTCGGAGCAGAAGATCGAGCGACTGTCCAAGGGCGAGGCCGGCAAGTTGATGATGCTCCTGGCCCTCGCCACCCAGCCGGAACTGCTGGTGCTGGATGAGCCCACCGACGGGCTCGATCCGGTGGTGCGGCGCGACGTGCTCGGCGCGCTCGTCGAGTATGTCTCGACGCGCAACGCCACCGTGCTGGTCTCCAGCCACCTCGTGCACGAGCAGGAACGCGTCTGCGACTGGGTGGGCGTGATGGACAATGGCGCGCTCGTCGCCGAAATGCCGATGAACACCTTCCGCAGCGGCATCAAGCGGCTGCGCGTCAGCGGCGCGCCGCCCGTGCTGCCGGCCGCGCCGTTCACGCTGCTGGGCCGCACGCCGACCGCTGGTTCCGAGGAGGAGTGGGGTGTGCGCGGGTGGCAGCCCCAGATGGCCGCGTGGCTCGCGGCGCAGGGGGCAACCCTGCGCGAGGTGATTGACCTGGATCTCGAGGAGAGCTTCGTGGAGCTGTTGAGCACCGCGCGCTCAGGGGGGACTGCCTGATGTTCCGCGCCGTTCTCTATACGCAGTGGAAGTGGACCCGGCCAGTCATCGTACTGGCGGTCCTCATCGCGGGCTACATCCCGGTGAACGCGATGCGCGCGATGCCGTACAAGTCGCTCGACACCTACCACATTCCGTCGCTGTACTACGGGATCGTGGGCGCGAGCGCCATGTACCAGTTGCTCGCGCTCGGATTGGCGGTGGTCGTGGCCATTGCCGCGTGGCAGGCCGACGCCAGCCGCCAGCACGTGTATGCCCTGTCGCTCCCCGTCCCTCGCTGGCGCTTTGTGCTGCTGCGATTCGTCGCTGGCGCCGCGTTGCTGGGCATCGTCGCGGTGTCCGTGGGACTGTTCGGCGGCATCGCCGCCGCCATCGCCCCGCTGCCGCCGATGCTGCATGCCTACCCGGTGGGTCTGGCGGTTCGATTCTGGCTCGGCGCGCTGGTGCCATTTGCCCTGGTCTTCGCGTTGCTCAGCAGCAACCCTCGCGTGGTGCGCCTGCTCGTGGCATCGGTGGCGGCCATTGCGGTCGTGGACTTGCTGCTCGCCGGCTTCGGCGCCACGGAAAAGCCGGTGGTGATGGGCTGGTTCTTCGACGCGATCTATTCCGATCGCGGCCCGCTCGCCGCCTTCCTCTCCAAGTGGATGCTCGTGGATGTCTAGCGGTCGCGTTCGCGCGGCCTGCGCCGCGCTCTGCCTTGTATCGCTCGTCCGGGCGCCGGCGCTGGCCGCGCAAGGCGACTCGCTGCTGGTACGGCGCGACGCGCTGCGCGCCCGTGCCGAGTCGCTGGCGGCGCGGGTAGCTCAGATCGAGGCGGCTACGCGAGATTCCGGGTTGGTGGTCACCGTGCAGGCGATGGGCTACACGCTGCGCACCACCACCACGTTGCAGCCGGTCGCGAGCGCGGCGCTGGCCCAAGCCGCTGGCTCCGCGCGAGAGTTGCTGGGCAGCGAGGCCGACTCGCTGACCCGGCGCGTGCACTTCACGCTCCGTGAGAGCTGGTCGCTCTACCGCACGTCGCTGCTTCCGTTTTCGCGTCCGACAGTGGCAACTACCAAGGGCCGCCTCGCGCAGGTCTCGCTCGAAGCGACCATGGATGCGCGCGGCGTCGCCGGCACGACGCTCCCGTATCCGGTGGACCGCGACGAATTGGCGGCCGGCATTCTCAATGTGCTCGAGCGCGCCGTCGCGCTGCGGCTCCCCGATCCGGTGGCGCCGTGGCTCAACACGCGCGTGCCGCTCCGCGCGACGATGTCGTCGGTGAGCGCCGAACTGTATCGCGCCCTCGCTACGGCCGACGCCGCTGTCGTGCGTCGGTGCGTGGCCGGCGATCGCCGCGCGTGTCGCTCCGGCTTCGCGCTCGACTCGATGCCGGCCGATCGCATCGGGGCCTGGTACGACGACTCTGACCTGCCGACCCTCGCGCGCACGGCTGGCGACGCGATGCAGCGGTCGTGGATGTACCAGCACCTCAGCCGCGACGAACAGGATGCGTGCGTGGGGGAGCGCCGTCCGGAGGCGTGCCGCCATATGCTCTCGCTCATTCCGCCCGAGGCATTCCGCATCCCCATGCCCGACGCCGCACGCGCGTCGCTGGCGCGACTCGCCATGGAGATTGGCGGACCGCAGGCGGTGTCGCGGTTGCGCACGAGTTCCGCTGCCACCGTCGGCGGCCAGCTCGCCGCGGCGGCGGAAATCCCGGCGGACGAACTCCTCGGCCGCTGGATGCAGCAGGTGATTGCGGCGCGGCCCCACTCGCCGCTCCCCGGCGTGGTCTTCGTGGTCGCGAGCCTCGCGTGCATCGGCGTCTGCCTCGGCTGGGCGATGAGGAGCGCACCATGGAGATGACCGTCCGCCGCGCCGCGGGGATCGCCGTGGCTGCCTTCGCGCTGTTGCTCCTGGCTTGGCCGCCGCGCCCCGCCGGTCCGTCCTATGGCACGCAGGTGCGACGCCTGACGAGTGCGGTGGATCGCGTGCGTCTTGCCAATGTCTCCACCCGCGACACCCTGCGCGCCGTGGAGAGCGCCTTCTGGTCGCGCCAGGTGCGCGATTCCGTGCAGCGGGTGATCCGCGGGTGGCCGGGCGCGGACCGCAACCGAATCGTCGTGGATGCGCGCGTGCCCGGTTCGCTGCAGCGACATATCGCGGCCAACTACACCGTCACCCACGCGTCCCTGCCTCGACTGATCGCACACCCGGTCCTCGTGGTCGTGGACACCGGCCGAGCGTACCGCCTGCGCAGTACGCTTTCGATCGAGGGCGGCGACGCCGCCGCGCCGTACTGCGCCATCGTGGTTCGCGTGCGGGTCAGCGACGAAGCGCTCAGCGACCCGGCGCGCATGGCGCGCGACGTGCAGCGCGCGCTCGGCACGAACTTTCCGCAGGCCAGACACCTTGGGCTGTGCGGTTTCGAATCCGCCTTCGGCCTCCCGTCGCCCGCCATGCGGCGCTGGTTGATCGAGCGCGAATACAGGCCGGTGGGTGGCGGTTACGATCCGCAGCGCCCGCCGCTCCTGATGCGCCAGTTGAGCGATTACATCAACCCGTATTTCGGGTCGCGCAGCGACAACGGCGCGCTCTTCCTACGCGCGCGCGGGTGTGCGGCCGGACGCGAGGAGCAGTGCCTCGACGTGCTGGCGCCGGTGAGCGATCGTCCCCTGGGCGTGGTGACCGACGTCGCCTCCGACTGGCGCTGGTTCGGATGGTACTGGCAGGGCTCGTACGACTTGATGAATGCACTGGCCACGAGCCTGGGGACCGACCGCTTCGCCGTGTTGTGGCGCGGCAACGCGGCGCCGCCTGAAGCCTACCGTCAGCTTACCGGCGTTCCCGTCGACTCGCTCGCCCGCCGCGTCCTGATGGGCAAGGTGCCGCCAATGCGCGCCGGTGCATCCGTCAGTGTCATCGAGTTCGTCATTACGCTCCTCATCGCCGCCGCGTTCGCCGGTCTTGCGACCCTGTCGCATCCGCGCCGTCGGCGCTGACCCTACTCACTCGAGGTTGTCCATGTTGACCCGACGTTCACTCGGTGCGGCTGCCTTCTGCTGCGCATCGGCCACGCTCTCCGCACAGCAGCCCGCTGGAACCGCCGCGCCGCAACCCGCTGCGCAGCAACCCGCCGCGCCGACCGGTCCCTCACCGCTGGTCACGTTGCGCTCCACCCTGCGACAACTGGTGACCAGCCAGGAGGCGTACTTCGCCGATCACGGGACGTACGCAACGGATCTCGCGGCGCTCAAGGCCGCCGGCTTCCGGTCGCCGACGAAAGCGACGCTCACACTGCTCGAGTCCAAGGCCACGGGATGGTCGGCTTCGGCGACCCACGCCGGTGTCGCGGGGGCAACCTGCGTGATCTGGGTCGGACGGCCGAGTGACGTCAAACCGCCGAAAACCGCGCGCGAAGGGCGCGCCGGGCGCGAAGGCGAGCCGACGTGCGACGAGGCGATGGCCGCGGTCGAGAACCAGCAGATCGCCGAGATGAAGAGTGCGCTGCGCAACCTGGTGGTCGCCGAGGAGAAGCACTGGGCGGAGCACGGCACCTATACCACGGACGGCTCCCTCCTCGGCCTCTACCCGCCCCCGAAGGGGACCCGCCCGGCGTTCGCCCCGCAGGTCATTTTCGCCGGTAGCCGCGGGTGGAGCGGCATCGTGGTGCATCGCCGCCTGGGCAAGAGCTGCGTCATCTACGTGGGCAGCCCGGACGAACTGCCGTTCGTTCCGCGAACCGAGCGCGAGCGCGTCGTCGCATCTAGGGAGGGCGAGCCGGCCTGCGAGCGCCCGTAGCGCTATCGCACCGTCTGTCGGCGACTTACGGGCCACGGCGGCCCTGGCGACTGACACCCCGCCGAGCGAGGTGTCAGTCGCCGTCCTACATCGGCACCGTCACATCTGGCGCGTTTCCGCCTGCAAGCGTAAAGTGGTGAAGTTTGCCCCCCTTTTTCCGTAGAGGCCCTCATGCCCCCCATGCTCGGCGCTTTTTCGCATCGTCGCACGTTTGTGGCCCGTCTTGCCGCCGGTCTCGCCGCGGCCGGAACCGCCATCGTCGCCGGATCCGCACCGGCCTTCGCCGAACCCTCTCCGAAGGATTTTCGGGCCGCGCGGCATCCGCAGGATGACTGGATGGACGGGCTTCCTGGCAAGCATCGCCTCTTCCTCGACGCCATCTCACCGCAAGGCGCGGCGGAGGCCATCTCGTTTGCCTCGAACTTCGCATTGGCAAACAAGAACGGGTACGGGCTCGAGGCGGCCGACCTAGCGATCCTGATCGGCTATCGCCATTTCGCCACGCCGTTCGCCTTCAACGATTCCGTCTGGGCGAAATACGGCACGTTCTGGGGCGGCGTGATCAACTTCAAGGACCCCGCCACCGGCGCGGCGCCCCAGCGCAACGCCTGGAACACGAAGGGGCTCCCCGGAATGCAGCCCAATCGCGGCGTGACGGTCGAGGAGGCAGCCGCGCGCGGCTACCAGTTTGCCGTCTGCGACCTCGCGACGCGCGTCTTTTCCGACTTCACCGCCAAGGGTGTGGGCGGCAAGGCCGACGAGATCTACGCCGAACTCCGCGCCAGCGCCCTCCCAAACACGCACTTCGTCCCGGCCGGCATCGTGGCGGTCGGGCGGGCGCAGGAGCGGGGGTACGCGTTTAGTTACGTCGGCTAGCGACAACGATTGAGGATGTGGAATCCGGAACTGGATTCAGGATTGCGATGGAGGACGGCGATGGGCGATTCTTGCTGGGAATCGGCATTCGCTATCCGGATTCGTTATCCTCCATCGCGATCCGGATTCCAAATCCTCAATCGGGGTTTCCATGCGTCGTCGCACCTTCCTCACCGCCACCTCGCTCGGCGCCGCCTCTCTCGTCTCGCCGCCCCGAACGCTCGCGCAGGCGACGCAGGCCACCGCCCCGGACAGCCGTGACCTCCCCCGCTACGCCCAGGATGCCTGGTTCGACAAGGTCCCGGGGAAGCATCGGCTTTTCCTTGACGCGACCGAGATCGCCGAGGCGGCCGCGGCGCTGGGCTTCGGGTGGAACTTCCTGCGCACCAGCCAGTCGGGATACAACCTGAAGGACGCCGATCAGGCCGTCATCATCTGCCTGCGCCACAACGCGACGGACGTCGCGTTCTCCAATGAGGTCTGGCAGAAGTACGACGTGCTGCGCAACCAGAAGTACGAGCATCCCGCGACCGGCAGGAAGGTGAAGGGCGGCAATCTGTTCCGGCCGGGTTCGACCAGGCCCAAGTCGAACCCCGATTCCTTCACCTTCGACGGTCTCGCCCGCCGCGGCGTGCACTTCGCCATCTGCGGCGTCGCCACCCGCGGCCTCGCCGGGATGATCGCCGGTGCGAAGGCGAGCCACGACGACGTGGAAGCGGTGATGGATGAACTCGTGAAGTCGCTGCCGGCCAACGCGCACGTGACGGCCTCCGGCATCCTCGCCGCGCAGCGGGCGGGTGAATACGGATACACCGTATTGCGCGCCTGAACGGTGTCAGACCCTCTCTGACACGCGCCATCGGAGCAGGAAACTTCCCCTCCGGGCACGGGTAGAGAACCTGTCGCTGCGAAGTGGCAGCGATCAACACCGTCAGAACTCCGGGCCGAGTGGCCCGGCCAAAGCGAAGGCAGGTGACAGTCAGCGACACGTGTCGCACCTGACCGGCCATCGTCGCGCGAAAGCAGCATCGCGCGATTGTCCAGCAACCGGGAGTCCGACTATGTCAACCCACGCGTTTCGAAGAACTGTAGTGACCATTGCCGTGCTCGGCACGGTGTCGGCGATCGCGGCCTGTTCGTCCGACTCCACCGGGCCGTCGCGCGGCACCATCGCCGTGAAGCTCACGGACGCGCCGTTTCCGCTCGACTCGTTGAGCAGCGTCAACGTGTTTGTCGTGCGCGTCGACGCACGGACCGCGGCGGCCGACTCCGCCGCCGCCGCGCAGGGCGCCGGCAGCGACAGCGCCCACGTCAATGGATGGACCACGCTGGCCACTCCGAACGCCAGCGTCAACCTCCTGGCGTACCAGAACGGCACGACACTCGGCCTCGGCCACGCCAACGTCGCGACGGGTTCCTATCAGGGATTCCGGCTCGTGATCGATCCTTCCAAGTCGAACGTGACCCTCAAGTCGGGCCTGGTCCTCACTGGATCGAGCACGCCGAACATCGCCTTCCCGAGCGGCGCCACGGCCGGACTCAAGATCGCGCTCGCCGCGCCCGTGGTCGTGACGGCCGGCGACACCACCACGATGGTGGTGGACTTCAACGTCGCGAGCAGCTTCGTGATGCGCGGCAACTCGCTCTCGCAGAACGGCCTGTTGTTCAAGCCCGTGATCACCGCGACCGTGAAGTAGACGGCCGTCGGCGCCACGAGGAGTCTCCTCCGTGGCCGCAGCGCACAACCGCAACGCACGAGGCCCCGGCGGATACACCCGCCGGGGCCTCGTCGCAATCGCCAATCGTCATCCGGAATCGCCATCCTCAATCCCGTTCCGAATTCCCAGTCCTAAATCATCACGGCACCACCCGTGGCCCCTGCGGCGTGATCACATGCGGCGTCCCCTTCAGCATGTCATTGATCTTCCCCACGCGATCCTTGATGGCCGCGTCGAGGCGCGCCTGCGCCGTATCCGATTCGGTGCGGAGCTCGCCCGCGCGCACCCTCTCGCCCTCGGTGATCGGCCACTGCGGACGCGAGACCATTCCGCCGACGGTCTGCACTTCTTCACGCAGCCGTGGGTATTGCCGGTACCCCAGTCCGGCGAGCGGACGGGCCAGCACGGAGTCTCGGAATTGACGGAGATCCTTGAGCGTGCCGTCAATCTCCGCCAGCACCGCCGCATTGTCGCGCGCGTCGCGCCGCAGGGTGGTCTGCGTGTTCGTGAGTTGCGTGATCAGGTCGTCGGTGCTTGCGATGACGCGCGTCACGCGCTGCGTCAGCGCCTGGAGCTGGAGCGCCGCGTCGTGCTGCGCCGTCACCTGCGCCGGCGTCATCTCCACGCGCGGGTCGTTCTGGATGGTCACCGGCCTGGTGTACTTCTTGCCGCCGACAATCAGTGACACTTGGTAGGTCCCCGGCAGGACCGCGACGCCACCGCCGCCGAAGAAGCCGCCTCCGCCTCCCGCCTCGGGCTCGCGTCCAGCCGCGGCCCGCCGCTGTTCGCGCAGGGCGGCCAGCGAGGTGTCCGGCGCAGCGCCTGCGGCCGCGCCACCCGGGCCAGCCGCCCCGCCGGGCCCGCGTCCACCACCGCGTCCGCCAAAGCCGTCCCCCACGGTGTCGTAGCGGCCATCCCACGTGATCCGGTTCACCCCCGCCTCATCCATCACCCGATTGAAGCGCCGCACCACGCGGCCGCTCGCGTCGGCAATCTCGATATTCACCTCGCCCGCCGGCTGTTCCCTCAGGTAGTACGAGATGATCGCGCCATTGGGCGGGTTGTCTCCCGCCCACTTGCGCTGCCCAAGGTTGCCGTCCTTGCTCCAGAGATTCCAGCGAGTCGCCGGCCGGATGTCGAACAGTTCAGCTTCCTGTGCCCGTGCCTGTGTCTCCGCGATGCCTTGGATCGCGGTCAGGTCATCCAGGATGTACAGGCCGCGCCCATGCGTGGCGACCAGCAGGTCGTTGTCGCGCGGGTGCACCTGGATGTCACGCACGGGCGTCACCGGCAGGTCGCCGCGCAGCGACACCCAATGCGCTCCGCGATCCCACGACGCCCAGATGCCGGCCTCAGTGCCGACGTACAGCAGGTTCCGGTTCTTGGGATCCTCGCGCACGACGTGCGTCCACCAGGCCTTGTCCGGCAGGTCGCCGCGGATGCTCTTCCACGTCTTGCCGAAGTCCGTCGTCACGTAGACGTACGGCGCGTAGTCGTCATCCTGGTGATGGTCGGCCGTCACGTACGCGGTGCCGACGTCGAAGTGCGACGCTTCCACCGTCGCGATCCACGCGTTGGGCTTGAGCCCCGGCACGTTCACGAAGACGTTGGTCCACGAGTGGCCGCCGTCCCGCGTCACCTGCACGTTGCCGTCGTCCGAGCCCGTCCAGATCACGTTGCTGTCGAGCGGACTCGGCGCGATGCTCAGCAGTGTGCTGTGAAACTCGGCGGCGGTGTTGTCCACGACGATCTCGCCGCCGCTGGACTGCTGCTTCCTGGGGTCGTTGGTCGTGAGATCGGGGGAGATGACGTCCCACTTCAGGCCGTAGTTGGTCGACTTGAAGAGCACGTTGCCGCCGAAGTACGCCACCGCCGGGTTCTGCGGCGAGAGGGCGATCGGCGAATTCCAGTTGAAGCGATCCTTGTGCCCGATCATCGCGTCACCCACCGAGCCGACACGATTCGGATACGGATAGATGGTCTTCTGCGCACCGCTGCGCGTGTCGGTGATGTTGAGCATCCCGCCCTGCGAATTGCTGAACACCAGCCACGGCTTGTCCAGCACCGGCACGGTGAAGAAGCCGTCGCCGCCCGACACCGTATACCAGTCGTCGGTGCGGATGCCCTGCCCGCTCAGTGAATTGCTCGCGCCGCACCAGTTGCCATTGTCCTGCAACCCGCCGCAGACGCGATAGGGCGTCTGCAAGTCGTAGTTGATGTGATAGAACTGCGTGAACGGGAAGGTGTTGACGACGTCCCAGTTCTTGCCGCCATCGCGGCTCACCTGCCAGCCCCCGTCGCTGCCGCTCAGGATGTAGCGCGGATCGACGGGGTCGATCCACATCGCCTGATGGTCGCCGTGCACGTCGCGCGCGATGGTGCGGAAGTTCAGCCCGCCGTCCTCGGAGAAGTAGAGGCCGCCCGAGAGGGCGAAGACGCGGTTGGGGTTCCTGGGGTCGACGCGGATGTCGGCGTAGTAGAAGGGCCGGAAGTTGATGTTGGGATCGCGGTTCACCGTGCGCCAGGTCTTGCCGCCGTCTTCGGTGCGCCACAGCTCGCCCTCGTCCTTCGTCTCGCTGATCACGTACACGATGTCCGGGTCGCTCGGCGCCACCGCTACGCCAATCCGGTCCATCGCCTTGCGGGGGAGGCCGTTCAGCTTGTCAGGGCCGGACAGCTTCTCCCAGGTGGCGCCGCCGTTCACCGACTTGTAGACCGCCGTATTGCCGGCGCCTGACTCCAGGTGCCACGCCCATCGCCGGTACGTGTACATCCCCGCGTAGACGATGTTGCTGTTGGCCGGATCCGCCGAGATGTCCGAGCACGAGGTCTGCGGATCCACGTAGAGCACCTTCTTCCAGTTCGCCCCGCCGTCCGTGGTCTTGTAGACCCCGCGATCCTCGTTGGCTCCCCACTCGCGGCCGAGAACGCAGGCGTAGACGATGTCCGGATTCCTCGCGTCCACGACGAGGCGCGCAATCTTGTCGGACTTCTCCAGCCCGATGTGCGTCCAGTGATCGCCCCCGTCGATGGACTTGTACATCCCGTCGCCCACCGACGCGTTGTTGCGAGGGTTCCCCTCTCCCGTGCCCACGTAGATGACGTTCTTGTCGCTCGGCGCGATGGCGATGGCGCCGATGGAGCCCGCCCCCGCCTTGTCGAAGATGGGCGTGAAGGTTGTTCCGCCATTCGTCGTCTTGATGATCCCGCCGTTCGCACCCGCCACGTAGTACGTGAGCGGGTCGCCCGGGACGCCGACGATCTCCGAGATGCGGCCGGCGTTGTTGGTCGGACCCACCGAGCGCCACGTGATGCGCTGCAGCAGCGCCGCATAGTCGGGCGCCGGTATGGCGGCCGCGACCGCTCCGGCCTTGCCTCCGCGAGATGGCTGCTGTGCGGAAAGGATGCCGGCACTCGCCACGGCGAATGCAGCGACACGGACGATCGAACGTTTGCTCGAAGGCGACATGGGAGCGTCGGGGCTGAGGTATACACGGCCAGGAGGAGGGCGCGACCCGGTCACCGGCCGGCCGAAGCCGCAGTGACGGGACGCCTCAAGTCTTACGGCGAAAGGCCCCAGAGCGCTACCGGAATCCGTCGCGCGTCCAGACCAGCACCACGCCGCACCCCGAGTTCAGCGCGGCGTACTGCGCCGGAACCGTGGCGGAGCCGGCGTACACCTCGATGCCGGCAATCTCTCGCGGCGGCGGCATCAGGTTCAGGTTGAAGGGCTTTGGCATTTGCACGCCGTCGGTCAGCACGGTCATCGCGCATTCGCCCTGCATGACGCCGCCGCCGCGCTTGCCCAGCGCGAAATACTCGGCCATCGGCCCCTTCGTATAGCTCGGCGACACGTTGATGGTCCGGAAGCTCCGCAACAGGTCCTTCACCTCGAGCGCCGCACGCCGCTCGATGTCGTCCTGTGTCATGAACTCGCCGAGCCCCAGCTTGCGACGGGCGTCGAACTCCCGCATCCGCGGCGACTGCCGGCGTTCGGTGACGACCACCGTGTCGAGGGATTGCGGCGCGCGCTCGAGCGCAAAGGTGAGCCGCAAGGTGTCGTTGGGAATCACCTCGACAAGGTCGGTAAGCGGCCGGTAGCCGACGCGCCGGACGATGAGCAGGTAGCCGCCCGCCGGGGTGCCGAGCACCCGGAAGCGCCCGTTCTCCCGCGTGCGAACCCGGACCTGCGAGCGCAACACCGTCACCTCGGCGCCGGCGAGGGGGACGAGGTTGGTATCGGTGACCAGCCCGTCAATCACTCCCAGTGGCGCCTGGCGCAGGGTGTCGCGCGTGGCGGGCATGCCGGGCAACGTCGACTGGACGCGCTGCCCAGCAGCGCACACGGACGTCATCGAGAGCACCGCGACGACGCGCAGACACTGTCGGAGACTGGTCATCGCTGGAATGATAATACGGCGCGCGCGCGGCGGGGGCGCCCACCGGACGCCCCCGCCGCCAGCCATCGAGACTTCTCCAGCGCAGTGGATCAACTGCAGTTGTTCTGCCCGGCTGGTCCCACCAGGGCGCCGGTCTTGCCCGCCCGCACCAGGCACTCCGCCTGCGGGATCGGCTGGACCTTGGCCACGAAGTTGGCGTTCGGCCCGGTCGACACGTCCAGTGGCAGGAGATTGAGCTTGCCATAGCGGCGCATGTCGACCCACCGGTGCCCTTCCATCATCAGCGAGTAGCGTTTCTCATAAAGAATGCCGGTGAGAATCTGGTCGTTCGAGCTCGCCGCCGTGAGGCTGCTTGGCGGCAGTCCGCCCGAGTTCACCCGCACAGTGTTCAGGTCGGCAATCGCTCCCGACTTGTCGCCGGTGGCCAGCCTCGCCTCGGCGCGGAGCAGGATCAGCTCCTCGTTGCGCATGACCGCGATGGACGAGGCGTTCGTCGCCCAGATGCTGAATCCGAGCGTGCTCGAAGCGCTGGTCGGTCCACTGCCGGTCACTGGCCCCTGACGGCTAGGGAGACCGGTGCGGATCTTCGCCAGGTAGCGGTTGTCGGGCGTGCCGTCGGCCTTGAGCTGCGCATCGGCCTGGAACGACATGTGCGCATACAAGTCCGTGTTGTTCACCATGTTCAGTGGATTCGACGCGTCGGGCGATGGTCCGTAGGTGTGGTACACCCCCACGTCAAACGCCGCCTTGCTCGTCGCCCCGGCGTTCAGGAACGATGCGCCGAGAGCCGCCAACGCCGTCTGCCAGGCGCTGGCAGGGCCGCCACTCGTGGCATAGTACGCCGCCGCCCGCGCCCTCAGCCCCTGTGCGAACTGCGAAAACGTCGCCGGCGTGTTAAAGCTCGCGTAGCCACTCGACAGGGTGAACGGGAACGTCGCGCCGCCTGCGGCCAGCGCGGTGATCCCGGAGTCAAGCGTTGCCAGGATGAACTTGTACACGGAGTCGCGCGACACGAACGGCGCCAGCTCCGCGGCGTTGTCCTTGACGTCGACGATGGCGCCGAGCGTGTCGCGCGTGGCGATCACTTCCAGCAGTTCGGCGGCCTGCAGCACCTTGGCGAAGCCCAGCGCCGCCGCCTTCTGCGCCGCGGTCAGCGTGCTCTTGCTGACGGCATTCCGGAAGTTGTAGTTGTCGCGCATTGCGTTGTACTGCGTCCCCCAGCTGCCCACCGCGAATCCGGTAGGATCGAGCTTGTTGGCCCCGGCGATTCCGATCAGGTAGTGCGTGGTGTTTCGCCCTTCCTGCGGCGCGAAAGTATAGCTCTCGCGGCCGAATCGTCCGGCGTCCGAGATATACCCGCCGCGCCCACCGCGATAGTCGATGATCAGGCCGGTGGCGAGGAGCTGCAGCGCTTGCGGGTCGCCGGCGGCCGCCGCGGGAGTGATCGCGTTCGGGTTGGTGATGTTGAGGGACTTGTCGCTGCACCCAAGGAGAGCGACGGTCAGCAGGGACGCGGCGATCGTGCGCGAGTGCAACGACAGCGTGGTCCGGCCGGTGGTGGAGCGATCGATGTGAATGGTCGTCGTCATGGTCTAGTACCCCAGGTCGATGCTGAAGAAGAACTGGCGGGTCGACGGATACGGCGCCAAGTCGATAAACCGGTTGAAATTCGAGTTGCCGAAATTGCTGAATTCGGGGTCGAAGCTCCAATACTTGGTCCACGTCTTCAGGTTACGGCCGCTGAACGTGAACCGCAGCGTGCGGGCCTTCGCCCGTGCCGCCAGGCTGGCCGGTGCGTCGTACGTCACTGACAGCTCGCGCAGCTTCACGAAGCTCCCGTACTCGATGTACTGCCGAATGTCGCTGTTCGACCACAGGCCGTAGCGGTATTCGCCGAGGCTCTGCGTCGCATCAGGCGACTTCGCATCGAAGTCGCGCGAGTTGCCGCCCTCGTCGAAGAGGTTCTTCGTCATGTCCGACGTCGCCCCGCCGTTGCGCCAATCCAGCAGCGCGGTGAGGCTCCAATTGTGGTACGTCACCTGATTGGTGAACTGGGTTTGGTGCCGCGGATTGGCGTCGCGGATCGTTGAATCGCGCGTCACGCGGCTCGCCATCGTCTCACCCTCAGCGAGCCGGCGGCACGGCTTGCCGTCCGACGCCGTGCCCGGCGTGAACACGCCGTTCACGGTCGTATTGAGGCAGCTGAAGGGGATGTTGCCCCAGATCATGGTCGAGATGGTCCCCGCCGCGATGCGATTGCGGCCGTATGCCGAGCCGAACGAGCCGGGCACATTGAAGGTCGGCACGGGCATCCAGTCCGTATGCTGATGGTTGCTGCCGTATGTGGTGCGGAACACCCACTCCACGTCGCGATTGCGGATCGGCACGAGCGAGATGGACGCCTCGAACCCGCGCACCGACAGCTGGCCGCCGTTGATCGTCTGCTGCGCCAAGCCGGAGCTCGGCGGGAGCGGGAACGTCAACAGCAGGTCCTTGATCTTGCGCTCGTAGGTCGACGCCTCGAAGCCGATGCGCTGCCGCAGGAGTGAACCGTCGATGCCGTACTCAAGCTCGTTCATCACTTCCGGCTTGATGGCCGGATTGCCGAGCGTCGTGGACGCGGCCAGGGACGCCGCGCCGCCGATGGTGCCGCCGCTCGCCACGGTCACGTCACGGTCGCCATAGCGCGGCCGGTTGCCCGACTCGCCCCACGCGCCGCGCAGCTTCACCTCGTCCACCACGTCGGTCCAGCGCGACAGCGGCCGCTCGAAGCGGTAGCTCGTGGAGAATTTGGGGAACGTGTAGAACTTCTTTCGGTCGCCGTTCGCGCTCGAGCGGTCGGCGCGGAAGCCGGCCGCCAGCGAGAGCTTCTCGCCGAGGGCAAGGACCTGCTCATTCAGGTAGTACGACTGGTCGCGGAACTGGGTCACGCTGTTCGCGATGGCGACATCACCGTAGGTGTTCGGGACGACCGAGCGCCCGGGCAGAATGCCGCGCGTGCGCATGAAGTAGCTCACCAGATCCTGGCTTTCGACTGTGCCGCCCACCGACGTCTGCGCCGAGTTGATCCAGCGATTCGCACCCGGCGTGAACGTCCAGACGACGTTCCCGCTCTGGTTGAGCTGCCGGCTGCTGGCGTTGACCTTCTCGGCCGTGCCGAGGAAGCCGTCCGCCGCCTCGAATTGCAGGAAATTCGGCGAGTAGATCGTGCCTTCCTGCTGAAAGCGGTCGACGCCGGCAATGTAGGCAAGCTGGACCGTGTGCATCCCCGTCGAGAGCAGCGAATAGCCGACGCGCAGGTTGGCCATCGTGCGCCAGACTTCCTCCGCCGCCGTGATGTTGGTCAGCACTTCCCACGGGTTGGAGGTCCCGGTGCCACCACCATTGAACGGCATCCGCACGTAGTGGCCGGTCGCGTCCTTCTTCCTCAGGTCGATGACGGCTGGTGCATAGCCGAACGTATAGATGGGGCTGGTGCCGGAGTTGTCGTTGTTGCCGATCCCGTTGTGGATCAGGTTGTGGGTCAGGTCGATGCCGCCCGACACGGTCAGCTTTTCGCCGATGGTCTGATCGAGGTTGAGCCTGCCCGACGTGCGACGCGCGCCCGTCGTGATCTGGACGCCCTTGTTCAGGCGGTCGTTCAGGGAGGCAAAGAATCGGGTGCTGTTGACGCCGCCCGCGGCCGACAGGACGGTCTCCCACGAAGGATCCGTCTGGTTATAAAGCTGCTTCTGCCAGTCATACCACGGGCACGTCCCCGAGCCGCACGCCTCGTTGATCGCGGCCACGCCCAGCGGTCCGCCCGCATACGGAAGCGCCGCGGCCGCGTTCACGAAATGACGCGAGCCGAGCAGGCGCGTGGGCTGCTGCGAACCCAGACGCTGCGTGATGTTCCACCGCGTCTGGCCGCTCCTGCCTTTCTTGGTGCTGATCACGACGACGCCGTTGGTGGCGCGCGAGCCGTAGATGGCGGTGGCCGCCGCGGATTTCAGCACTTCGATCGACTCGATGTCATTCGGGTTCACGTCCGCTAGGCGGTTCACCATCTGGTCCTGCGTGCTACCGGTCGATCCGCTCGAGCGCGTGATCGAGGCAAGGCCAGACGAGATGGACGCGTTGGACACGATCACGCCATCAATCACGTAGAGCGGATCGCCCTGGCCGAGCACCGACGTGGCCCCGCGAATCTGAATCTGCATGCCGCCACCCGGCGCCCCGCTGTTCTCGAAGACCGTCGTGCCGGTGATCTTGCCGGCAATGTTGCTCTCGACGGACTTCGCCGGCGCCTTGACGAGCATCTCGGCGTTGATCGAACCGATGGCAGTGGAGGCGTTGCGCTTGTCGACGGTGGTGGCCTGGCCGGTCACCGTCACGCCTTCGAGCTGCAGCACGTCCCGGTCGAGCGCCACGTCGGCCGTCGACTGGCCGGCCGCGACGCGCACGGTGACGCGCTTGTAGCCGAAGGCTCGGACGATCAATGACACTTCGCCCGCGGGAACGCGGATCCGATACTCGCCGCGATCATTCGACCGGACGCCCGACGGTCGGCCGAGCAGCGAGATCGTGGCGTCCGCGAGCGGGGTGTTCGCGACTGCCTGGGTGATCTTGCCCGTCACCTCACGAGCCTGTGCTCGCGCGGTAGTGGGCATCGTCGCCGACAACAGTGCAACGGCGAGCAACAAGATTCTGCGCAAGGAGCCTCCCTCGCTTGGGGTGGGGTAACCGAAGCGCCAGCGGCAGTCTACTCGGCGTCGCCGAGACGTTTGTTTGCTGGCAGGCCGTGCAAGAACATCCGACACCGCAGCGGCGACGTCAAGAGATGTCCTACGCCCCCGATTTAGTTCCCCTTACGCGCTTGCCATCATTTCACCCACTTTGGGCGCTCACGGCGGGCATCGGGCGGGCGCGGGCGGGCGCGGGCGGGCGCGGCGGCGCGGGCGCGGCGGCGCGGGCGCGCGGCAACTTACGTGCCTCGCGACGCGCGCCCGCCAGCCTGCCGACGCGGTTCTCTCCCGCGGACCGCGCCGGCCGTGCGCGACCGCCGACTTACGGAACGACTTTCGCCTTCACCATCGTGACCGTCAGCGTTGACGGAAGCTTCTCCGAATGGTGGACCACGTTGTTCGCCGTCACCGGCTGCGTCTCGTCCCAGTTGTTCCCGCCGGTGTTCAGGTTCCGGTCGAACCGCGGGAAATTGGACGACGACACCTCGATGCGCAGGCGATGCCCGGGCGCGAAGTAGTTCGACGTGTTCAAGGGCTGCAACGTGACCTTGTACACCTTGTCCTTCTCCATCCAGACCGGCGGTTTGTCATAACCGTCGCGATACCGCATGCGCTGGATGCTCTCGTCCAGGTTGTACGCGCGTCCATCGGGGTACACGTCGAGCACCTTCACCGTGAAATCGGTGTCCTTCGCGTCCGACGAGACATAGAGCGTCGGGATGATCGGGCCGCTCAGTTCCATGCCGTCGGTGAACGGCTCGGTGGTGTAGACCAGCACGTCGGGACGCGTCTCCGTCTTCTGCGACTGGTCGAACGCTCCCGCCTGCACCGCGTTCCCCTGGCAACAGACGTTGCCGCCGAGCGACAGCACGGGCTTGAGCGGATCGTACGCGAACTTGTCCGGTGTGTCCTTCTTCGGCGCCTTCAAGGAGAGCGTGCCGTCGCCCTGCGCCGTGTTGGCATTGCCGTTCGATCCCAGGAAGAACGTGAGCGGCTGGGCGTCCTTCGGCGGCCAGACGTCCGATGTCTTCCACTGGTTCAGCCCCATCACGTAGTACCGCACCTTCGGCACGGTATCCATGGGGTGCAGCGCTTCGGTCTTCAGGAACTGGTCGAAGAAGTCGTAAACGAGGTTCTGGTAGCCGAGGCGGGCATCACCCATGTCACGCTCGCCCACCACCGTGTGCTCCGCGGCTCGCGTATACGAGCAGTGCGCCACCGGCGCGATGATCATCCACTGCTTGTCGCCCGCCTTCGACGTCTTCCGGACGTGGTTGTACATGGCGACGTTCGGCCCCACCGACACGTCGTACCACGACATGAACCAGAGCCCGGGGACGTCGAGCGGCATGTTGTCGTGCCAGAGCCCGCCCTTGTACCACGCGGGGTCGTTCGGGGCGCGCTTCATCATCGCCCCGCCCGTCGGCACCGGCATCGAGTCGGCAAAGATGCCGTTGGGCCCGCCGGCCGCCTTGATCAGGTCAATGGCGGGCAGGTGCCAGAACGCCTTCGCCCAGTCCACCGGCGGCGCATGCTCGGCGAGGTCGAACAGCTTCGAGGCCTCGATGAGCTGCTGCTGCGTGGCGCCACGCGGGAACATCGGCCGCACCTGGTTCTGCTCGCCCATGAGCCAATCGATGAAGAGCATCTGCACGGCGCCGCCTCGGTACCAGTTTCCCTGCTCGTAGTACGGACCCACGCGCCCGACGCCGGCGCCGAACCCCTGCACGTTCATGGCGGCAAAGCCGGGGTTGCCCAGCGACGCGACCGCGGGCTGCCACTCCGCCGTGGACGAGCATCCCGTGGTCCCGACTTTCCCGTTCGACCACGGCTGCGAGCGCATGTAGTTGAGTTCGTCGTCGCCGTCGGACAGCGGCGCGCCGAGGATGTCGTAGTTCCCCTCGGCGAAGAAGTGGCCGCGCTCCTGCATGTCCACCCACGCGTAGCCGCGCTTGATGGCGTTGAGCACGCCGCTCATATCGCGCGGGACGCCGTTGTGGATGTCCCAGTAGTTGAAGTTGTACGGCGTGCGCGACCAGATGGTCGGGTACTTCTTCGCGGCGTCGCGCGGATAGTAGATGTCCGCGGCGATGCGCACGCCATCGCGCATCGGGATCATCACCTTGCGCTCGACGACCGCGAGCGACTGCAGCTCGTTCTCGACCGCCCACCGCCTGGCCTTCACGCTGTCGGGGAGCGGGCCGCCGCGCTGCGCGCCGGCGGGGACCGCAAGGAAGATGGCGACGGCGGCCAGTGCGACATGCCGTCCGGGAATGAGGTGCAGCATCGGCAGCTCCGTGAGTTGGCGGGTTCAAAGGTGCGACGTCGCGACGGCCGGGGCCACCCTCGACGAGCCGCCTTCGTGCGGCACGTCAGCTGTGGTGGGGCGCGCTCAGGTTCGGCGAACCCTGGTGCTGATCATCGGCCGCCGTATCAGGTGCGGCGGGCGCGCCACGCGCGGCTGAGGATCGCGAAGGCGGCGACGACCACGAGGCTGGCCAGCAGCACCAGCAGGCCGAAGAGCACCCCAAGCGTGAGCGCCAAGGAGCCCAGCGTCTCCAGCGTCGCAACGGTCAGGTTCCCGAGCCCGCCCGTGGCAACGGTGCTCAGCGCGCGGGCCTTGGCGGTGGCCAGCGCAAGGCTCCCCGCCACGCCGCCCCCGCCGATGATTGCCAGCACCCAGTGAAGGGCACTCGAGCGGTCCCCCGCCACGCCCATCAGGAGCACGGAGCCGGCGACGACCGCTGCCGGCACGGCGAGGGCGTCGAGCGCATTGTCCACGGCCGGGAATGCGTACGCGGACAGTTCGGCGACCACGGCGACGCCCAGCGCAACCACGGCGACGGGCGAGGCGAGCCACATCCACTCTGGCCGGAGGTCTACCATCCCGAGCGCGGCGCCCATGCTCATCAGGAACGGCGGGAGGAAGACCCGCAGGCCGCTCGCCGCGCTGAGGCCGAGGCCAAGGAGGATGGGCGTTGCCGCCGCGGCGAGCGACTGTAGGTCCATGCCGCCAGAAACTAGCGGCCTCAGCGGTCCGCACCAGATCTGTCTGTTGTCTCTCTGTTGTCTCTCTGTTGTTTCTCTGTTGTCTCTCTGTCATTAAGCACAACGGCGGGGAGATCTCTCTCCCCGCCGCCGGTCCCGCCTGAGTTGCTGCTTCCTAGTTCGTCTTCATGTTCGGGTTGTTGTCGCGCTCCGTGCGCGGCAGCGGATAGCACGTCTGGGTGCCGACATTCGCGTAGCCCGGCTTGAAGTACGTGCCGCCCGCCGGCGTGATCCCCTTCACCGCGGCCCCGTTCCGGCGGAAGTCCGCCAGGCGCTTGCCTTCGAGGTAGAAGTCGAACGACTTCTGCGTCATCAGTTCCGAGAGCACGCTGGCCGCATCGGTGGCGCCGGCATAGGCCGCCTGCCCGTTGGCGGTGCGCCGCGCGTTGATCAGCGCGAGCTGCGCCGTCGCGTCACCCGCCTCGGCGGCGATGTAATCCGCCTCGAGCTTCGACGCCAGCCGGAACGGCGAGTTGTAGGCCGGGAACTTCGTCTGCTCGTAGAAACCGCCCGGCACGGCGTCCTGCCCGTTCAGCTTCGACACGCCCGGCGCCTTGTACGTCACGCGCGGATCGTTGGTGCGGAAGAACGGCGCCACGCTGATGGACGAGCGGTCGAACGTGAACTGATAGATGCGGTTGCCCAGGCGCGTGCGGTTGGCCAGGTCGTCCGTCATCTGCAGGTTGTAGTTGAAGCCGGCCGGGACGAGCGCGGCATCGGCCGCGGCGCCCGCCTTGTCGCCCTTCTGCAGCTTGGCGCGGGCGCGTCCCACCAGCGACGCGTTGGCCAGCGCCGTGCCATCGGCCGAGCCGGCGGCCTTGCCGATGTCGACGCCCTTCGTGAAGTACACGATGGCCGAGTCAAGCAGCTGCGCCGTCGTCAGCTCCGGTCCGGACGAGAGCGCGCCAGTGCAGAAATCCGTGGCGATCATCAGGATGGCGAAGCCGCGGAAGGTCGCGGCGCGGGCGTAGTTGATGTTGGAGGTCGGATTCGGCAGCGTCAGGTCGATGACCGTCTTGGCCGAGGCCGCCGCCAGCGAGATCGGCGCCCACACGTCACCGCTGAGCGACGTGTTGAGGTCGGTGATCAGGCGGAACCCGAACTCGTTGCGCGTCGGGAACGTGTCCGACACGTTCGCCTCCTCGGTGAACCAGCCGCTGTACATCGCCAGCCAGCCGGCGGCGGTGGCGAAGTTCTGCTGGGCCGAGAGGGCGAGCGCCGTCGCGCCGGAGGTCGGATCGACCGTCGCGGCATCGATGACGTTGGGGTTCGTCACTTCGACGAACGAGTCGGAGCAGGCCGCGGCCAGGACCAGCGCCGCCCCCGCGGTGGTGCGCGTAACCGCGCTTCGGATCGAAATCATGGCGATCATCTCGCGGTTAGAAGGTGAGGTTGACGCGGAACGTCTGCTTCCGCGGATTCGGGACGGTCAGGAAGTCCTGACGCGAGAACGCGCCGGCCTGGGCGTTGATCTCCGGATCGGCCCCGGTGTAGTCGGTCCAGAGCTTCACGTTCTGCATCGCCCAGGTGATGGACGCGCCGTTGATCGTGTTGCGCAGGCCGCGCAGGTACTTCGACGGCACCGTGTACGTCGCCGACAGCTCGCGCAGGCGTACGAAGTCGCCCGGTTCGAGGTAGGCGTCGATCACGTCGCTCACCGTCGCCGACTTGCCGTTCTGCTGGATGAACGCCGGCTGGCCGGGCGTCAGGTTGCCGTAGCGGCGGAGCCGCTCGTACTTGCTGAGCGCCAGCGTGTCGAGGCGCAGGTTCGAGCGGACCAGCTGCGTCTCGCGGAAGAACGCGGTGTTGTTCTGCACCAGGAAGTCGCGCTTGGCGTCGATCATCGCCGAGAGGCGCAGGTTCCGGAACAGCGTGACCGTGTTGGTGAGGTTCCACTCCAGCGTCGGCCACAGGTTGCCCATCGGGGTGAGCGTGTCGTTCACGATCACCTTGTTGGTGGCGACGTCAATCGACTGGATCTTCTTCGACACGAAGACGCCGAGCTGCTGGCCGACGATCGTGCGGCCGGCGCCGCCCAGGCTGAACGGCAGCACCGAGCCGAGGCTCAGGAGCTCGTTGTGGAGCGTGTTGGCGCCGAGCCGGATGTTCCAGTTGACATTCTCCTTGCGGAGCGCGTCGAAGTTCACCGCCAGCTCGAGGCCGCTGTTGAGCACCTCGCCGATGTTATCGAGCGGATTCGAGGCAAATCCCAGCGACGGCGGGATCGGCCGGGCGATGATCATGTCCTTCGTCACCTTGCGGAAATAGGTGAGTTCGGTGGACAGCCGGTTGTTGAAGAAGCCGGCGTCCAGGCCCGCCTCGAACTCCGTCCCCTTCTCGGGGTCGAGGTGGTTGTTGCCCGGGTTGCCCGGGATGGCGCCCGCTTCGGTCGTGCCGGTGATGTTGTACGGCGCCGAGACGAGCGTCGTGAGCGCGTCGCCCGGGTTCGGCGAACGCCCCGTGGTGCCGTACGACGCGCGCAGGCGCAGCGTGTTCACGTAGCGCGCGAACCGGTCGAAGAACCGCTCCTCCGAGATGGCCCAGCTGCCGCCGACCTTCGGCAGGACGATGGACGGGGCCGACGCGCCGAACGACGAGTTCTTGTCGATGCGAACGCCCACCTGCACGAACCGCCGGTTCTCGTGGCCGATCTGGATCTGCCCGAGGTAGCCGAACTGGCGCTGCTCCTGGAAGCCGCTCGTCCCCGAGCGCGTCGCCGCGCCGCTGATCGAGTAGTTGGCGTTCGTGACGAAGCCCTGGCCGTTGGCGTTGTTGAACGAGTTGCGCGTCGAGATCACCTGCAGGCCGAACGACGTGTTGGTCTCCCAGGCGCGCCCGAAGTTCTTCTTGTAGTTGCCGAGGTAGTCGAACGTGTAGCGCTCGGCGAAGCGGAACGTCTGGTCGTTGCTGCCGGTGTTGAGCGCGCCGCCGTACCAGCTCGAGTCGTTCTTCGGGAAGAACGAGCGCTGCTCGTCCCCGACGAAGTCCATGCCCAGCGTGAAGCGGTTGCTGAACGACGGGATCGGGAGGTACGTGCCCGTGATGTTGGTGGTCACGCGGTGCGACTTCAGCGCGCGGAAGATCGACGCGAGCGCGTTGTAGTGGCGGTTGAAGCCGTACCAGCCGTCGTTCGACGGGGCCGTCGCGTCGGTGCGCGTCAGCGGGCTGCCGAGCATCGAGCCGCCCAGCCAGCCGTAGATGTTGTTGTCGTTGTCCGGGAGCTGCGTCTCGGTCTGCGTGAGGCCCACGCCGGCGTCGATCGTCAGCTTCTCCGTCGGCACGTAGTTGAAGTTGGTGCGGACGTTGTAGCGCGTGAACTTGTTGTTCGGGAGCAGGCCCAGCGAGTGGTCCTCGCCGTACGACAGGTTGTAGCCGTAGTTCTGGCCGCCGCCCGTGCCGTTCCAGCTGACGATGCGGTCGCTGCCGTTGCGGAAGCCGCCGACGCGCACGATCGGGTTGTCGCTCACGAGCGTGCCCACGGCCTGCCCGCGGCAGAGCGGATTGGTGCTCGTCGTCGCCACCAGCGAGGCCGTGCACAGGCCGTAGTTGGACGGCGGCGTCCAGGTGAGTTCGGACGTGCCGAGCTCGACGCGCACCGCCTGGCGCATGCCGCCGGTGCCGCCCGCCTTCCCCTTCTTGGTGATGATCTGGATCACGCCCGCCGAGGCGTCGGCGCCGTACAGCGTGGCGGCGGCCGGCCCCTTCACGACCTCGATGCTCTCGATCTCGTCGGGGTTGATGTCGTTCAGGCGGTCATACACCTGGCCCGACTGGCCCGACGCGATCTGCCCCTCGATGGTGCGCACGCCGTCGATGAAGACGAGCGGCTGGTTGGACAGGTTGATGGACGACGCGCCGCGGATGCGGATTGTCGTGCCCGTCCCCGCCGTGCCCGACTGCGTCGTGAGCGCCACGCCCGGGACGCGCGACTGCAGCAGGTTGGCGACGGTCGCGATCGGCGCCGTCTCGATGACGCTCTTCGCCGAGACCGACGAGACGAGGGCGGCCTGCGCCTTGCGCTCGAGGTTGCCCGCCGTGCCCGTGATCACGAGTTCGGAGAGCGTCACCAGCGAGGCCGTCATCTGCAGCGTCACCGTCGAGGCGCGACCGGCCGACACGGTAATCGTATCCGAGGTCGCCTTGTAGCCGATGTGATAGACGCCGATGACCATGCGACCCGGCTTCACGGCGCCGAAGCGAAACTCGCCGGCGTCGTTGGTGCGGGACTCGAGCGTCGTGCCCGGAATGACAATGCGGGCTTCACTGAGGGGCCGCTGCGTGGCCTTGTCGACGACCTTGCCGGTGATCGACCCCGTCTGCGCGAACAATGCAGCAGCGGGGACGGCCAGCAGGGCGACCAACGGGAGGACCACGCGTCGGATTGCGACGGACACACTGACTTGCATCGCAGACTCCAATGGGTGGGGGTACGGAGGGTGAAACGAGGGGCGGCAAACACTTGAAACACGAACGCCAGTCACACGCGAGCGCGCCCGCGGCGACAAGAATTCACGAGAGAAAACCTTACATAGCTGTAAGCGATATCGGAGATAAATCGACCCCGTGGTTGAATTCAACACGGTCATAGATTCGTAATCAAATCGTCATCTTGATTGTGTATCTCATTTAGCTGCTGAGAGATACCGACTGTTCGCGTTCGGCAAAGTGAACAGAATTTTGACGTCGGCAGAATCCTGACGGCAAATAGGACACTTCGCAACTATAGACGCCAAGCTATTCTGATATATTTTGTCGGAATTATGGCCACACGCTAGCCCTGCACGTGACCGCTTCCCTACCCCTTCACGGCGTTGACGACCTCAACGCGGCGTCCGGGCCGAGGGCGGCGGATGGACGGTGCGCCGGCGTGCGTCGATGCCGCGTCGCCTGCTCGTACGCGTACGCCAGCCGGATCAGCCGCCCCTCGCTCCAGGCTCGGCCGAAGAACGTGATCCCGGCCGGCAGCACCTCGCGCGTGTACCCCATCGGTACGGTGATCGCGGGAAAGCCGGTGAGCGGCGAGAAGAGCTGGCTGTTGTCGCCGTGCGGCGTGTTCAGGTCGCCAATCAGGCGCGGCGGATTGCTCCACGTCGGATAGACCAGCGCGTCAAGCTTGAGCGAATCCATCATCGCGCTCACGGCGACGCGCAATCGGGCCCGCATCGCCTCGCGCGAGGCGCACCCCGGTGACTCCTCAGGTGGCGTCGTGACCGCCTGCGCGGCCTGGAGTCGCGCTTGCGCCAGCGGATGGTAGTTGCCGCTCTTGAGCACCTCGTCCACAGTCTTCACCGGCGCGTTCTGGCCGCGCGCGGCGAGGTAGCGCTCGAGGTCGTACTTGAACGGATTGCACCCGCCCCCCGTTGTGCGCAGCAGCGCCGGCAGCGAGTCGAGGCCCGCCGGATCCACGATCGTCGCGCCTGCCTTGGCGATCGCTTCCAGCGCCCGCGTGAAGACGCGCACCACCTCGCTGTCGGTGGTCGGCCGTTCGTACGCCTGCCGCAGGACCCCGATGCGCGCCCCGCGCAGTCCGCCGGGCACCACGAAGGCGTTGTAGTCCGCTGCGCGGCGGGCGTCGGCGTCGGCCGTCACCGGATCCGCGGGATCGGTGCCGGCGACGACATTGAAGACGCGCACCGCATCGGCCACCGAGCGCGCCATCGGCCCGGCGATGTCGGCGCTGTTCGCGAGCGGCACGACGCCGGCGCGCGACGTCAGCCCCATCGTGCTGCGAATGCCGACGAGCGCGGTGTGCGCGGACGGACCGCGAATGGAGTTGCCCGTATCGGTGCCCAGTCCGACCGTGCCTTCGTTGTCGGCCACCGCCGCCGCCGTCCCCCCGCTCGACCCCGCCGTCACCCGATCGAGGGCGTACGGATTCTTCGTGTAGCCCGGGAGGATCGAGTTGACCGTTTCGTACGGCGAGAAGGCCCACTCGTTCATGTTGCTCTTGGCCAGCACGATGGCCCCCGCCGCGCGAATGCGGGCCACCATCGTCGCGTCCTGCCGCGGGATCCAGCCCTTGAGCGCGAGCGAGCCCGCCGTGGTCGGCAGGTCGTGCGTTTCGAAGTTGTCCTTCACGATCATCGGGATGCAGTGCAACGGGCCGGTGAGTCCTTCGCGCGCGAAGCGCCGGTCGAGCGAGTCGGCGGTGGCGAGCGCCGCCGGGTTCACCACGACGAGGGCGTTGATGGCCGGCCCCCGCTTGTCGATGGCGGCGATGCGGTCGAGGTAGCGCTGCACGAGCGCGCGGCAGGTGAGCTGTCGCGCGCCGAAGGCGGCGTGCACCGCGGCGATGGTCGTTTCTTCAAGGCGGAAGGGGCGCCGCGCGGACTGAGCGTCGAGCGCCAGCGGGGCGGCGAGGGCGAGGGCAACCACGATGGGGCGCATGGCGACTAGCCTATGCTCGGCGCCTGCGTCGCGCTACCGACCCATGCGCGCAGGGCGCACGGCGGTATGGCAGCCGGCAGACCGCGCACGGCATTGCATCGGACGCCCCCGGATGGTTTGACACGCTGTGGTCCCGCCCGCATTCTCTACGCGGCGACCGGCACCAAATGGGCCGCGTTGCCGCCTTGGCCCCCATGAACCTTTCCGGAGGACGGATGCGTCGGACATGGAGCGTGCCGTTGGTCGGCGTTGCGATGCTCGCCTCGTTTAGCCTCGCCGCTTGCTCGAAGAACGACCTGACCGGCGGTGGCGGCGGGCCCCTCTCCCCGGCCCGCAACCTGGCCGGGACGTGGAAGTCGGCGCTGCCGATTCGGGTCTACTACCAGACCGATTTCTGCAGCAACCGCAAGGAGACCATCGGGCAGGCCGACTGGATCGTCACCTTCGTGATCACCAACACGAGCGACCCCAACACCGTCAACGTCAGCATGTCGGCAACCGCCTCGAACTTCCAGCGGCTGACGAGCAGCTGCGGGAACTCGTCAAACGGCTACGTCCCCAACGTCTGGCCGGCCACCCTGACCGGCAACGTGAGCAGCACGGCGCTGACCGCGATCAAGTCGAGCTGGGGGATGAAATACGACGGCTCGTTCACGACTGACCTGATGATGGGCACGTGGACGCACTGGGAGTGCATCATCTATTGCTCGGGGGAGTACACCGAGACCAATCAGATGAAGCTGACGCGGCAGTAGCCGCGCGAGGCCATCACGCGGAAACGAAAAAGGCGCCCGGGCATTCCCCGGGCGCCTCTGTTGTCTCGCTGTTGTTTCTCTGTTGTTTCTCTGTTTTCTCTCTGCCTTCAGAGCCACAGGTCGGGATTGAACCGACGACCGCTCGATTACGGCGTCCTGAGGGAATGTCGCTACAGAGTCATTTCCCTCTGTAGCGATGTCGTGATCCCGACCGCGCGGACCCCCAATTTGCGTCAAAGCGCCAACGAAAGTGTCTGGAAAGTGTCCGGGCGCACGGGAGCCAGGCGCCGGGACCAACGGCCACGCACCATTCCGGGCTCAGGCCCCTAATCCCGCCCGGAACGCCACGACTTCGGCAAGCGCGATCAGGGCACGGCTTTCCCGGCAGCCACTATGCCATCCGTTTCCCCGTTGCGCGACCGCGACGGTACTTCGGCACGTGCGGTTGTAGTTAGGACAGGGACCCATCTTCCGGGCTGCTCAGACTTGCCGGCCGTGCAGGAGTGATGACCTGCGGCCCAGTGCCAAATCCTCGTGCAGGATATTACTATTCAAGTATATTAACATACATAAGAGGTACGCCGATGCGAACGCCCCCGCGAATGCTCGCCCTGCTCCCCCTCGCCGCGCTGCTGCTCTCGGCGTGCTCACGTGCTGACGCCGGCGTCAGCCCGGCCGATCCCAATGCGCCTGTGCTCGTGAGCATCCAGCCCGCGAGCGCGGCGATCAGCGTTGCGCCCACCGCACCGGTGGTGCTCCGATTCAGCCATGCGATGATGACCGGCATGGAGATGCTCGTGGTGCTCCATGAAGGGAGCCTCACCGGTCCGGCGGTCACCGCCACCGCCACGTGGTCATCGGATCGCACCACGCTCACGCTGATACCACAGGCGCCGATGAAGCGCGCCGCGACGTACGTTGTGCACATGTCGCCCAGCCTCAAGGACACCGCGGGCCACATGATCAACATGTCGCCTGGCGCCATGATGGGCGGCCAGGTCGTCAGCGCCGGCATGATGGGCGGTGGCTCCATGATGAACGGCCAGTGGGGGCCGGGCATGATGGGCGCCGGCTGGCAGGCTGCCAACGGGACGTTTGGGATGAGCTTCACGTTTACGACCGCGTAGGAGTGACAACCTCGGCGGCGGCGAGGCGACGGCATCAGTCAGTGGTCACGTCGCCGTCAGTGCTGTTTGAAGCTTCAACCTTGGACGCGATCACGATTTTCGCCGGACTCCACCACCGCATCGCGGCTCCGGGCGCCACGCGTGCCTCGGTCCTTGCGGCGAGTCCCGCTCGATCGAGCATCGCATGCATGTCGGATCGAACGAACTCGGCGTAGTTATCCCGTTCGTAGAGCTTCACGAGGTGATAGACGAGCTTGCTCGCGATCGGGTTCTCCGGCAGCGCATAATCGACGATCACGAGCGTGCCGTTCTTCTTCGTGACTCTGGCCATCTCGAGCAGCGCCTGCTGTCTCACGCTGACCGGCATTTCGTGGAGCCCAAACGACACGCAGCAGACGTCGAAGCGCGCGTCCTGAAACGGCAGCTCTCTCGCGTCGGCTACGCGGAACGTCACACTCTGGCTGTGAGCCTTTCGACGAGCGATGCGGAGCATGGACTCCGACAGGTCGATGCCGACCACCTCCGCTCCGGTTTCGGCGAACGCCAGCGCTTGCGCGCCCGTGCCCGTCGCGACGTCGAGCACGCGCGAGCCTGGGCCGACACCCGCCAGCTTCGCGACGCCGCGTCTCAGCCGTTTCAACGGAAAGACGATCGTGTCGTAGAAGGGGGCGAGGAACCGCCAGGCCTTCGCGTTGAGCGCGTAGTAGTGCCGCTCTTCGTCCGTTCGCCAGCGCTGCTGCTGCTCCGCCATACGCGCCACCACCGACAGTTTGAGCCCCAGCTTCCGTTCCGGTCAACCGGTGAAAGGGTGGACGGCGCCGCCCCACTCTCTATTCACCCGCAGGAGATCCCACGCGCGGTCACGCCAACGTTGCAAGCCGCGTGGTACCATCCGCAATCGCGGGCCGTCCAGTCTCGCCTCACGACAGTTTCCTAGCGAGGCCGCGAATGCTCGGCCGAATGAAGGGCATCGCCTTGCGCATACTCTCCCTCGTGATGTCCTCGACCTGAAATCCCGCCGCTTCGATTGCGCGCTCCGTGTCCCGCGTCAGGTGGCAGTTGCCGGCACAGAACTTCCATGCCGGTTCCAGACGACGCTGCCACGCGTAGCGCGCGGTATGGTGTTCGGCGGCGACGTGCTCAAGAAAGTGCAGGCCACCACCCGGCTTGAGGACGCGGTAGATCTCGGCCAGGGCGGCAGGCATTGACGGCACCGAGCAGAGAACGAGAGTGCACACGACGGCGTCGAACGACGCGTCCGGCATGGGTAGGCACTCCAGCGACGCGGGGGAGACTTCGGCGGACATGCGGGTCGAGGCGCGGCACTTCTGCTCCAGCCGCCGGCGCATGTGTGCATCCGGCTCTGCAAGGACCAGGCGGGTGACGGTCGACGGATAGTGCGTGAGCGTCGCCCCCGTGCCCGCTCCAACTTCGAGGACGTTGCCCGTCACATCGCGGACCAGCGCAGCGCGCCACTCGACAAGGCAAGCCGCCTCGGCCGGACGCATCCAGAAATCATAGACCGACGCGAGTATCCAGGACATACAGCCTCCGTCAGGAAGCGGTCACGTGTGTCACCACGGATTCCTGCCTTTTTTCGCCCGAGTCAGTAGCTCGCAGCCCAGCATTCAAGGCCTCTATCACTGTGCGGCGGCGACCATGCCCGCTGGCATTGGTGTCGCGACCAGCACGGCGGTCACGACGAGCACGAGCGCGGCGGCGGCCAGCTCGACGGCTGCGGAACGCCGCAGTCGACCCGTGGCGGTCTCACCGCCGAGCCCCGGCAGGACGAATCGCCAGTTGTAGAAGCCGACCAGGCCGGCTATCGAGAGTAGGGCCAGTTTCACCAGCAACACCTGCCCGTAGCGCGACTCCCAGAGGCCGCTCGCCGATCCGAGGTTGCGCCACGCGGCTGCGACGCCGGTCGCCGCGACGAGGCCAGCGCACGCCAGGGCGGTGGGGCTAAAGGCACGAACGAGCCCCGCAATGGGAAGGTGGGGTTCGTCTTCGCCTGACCGCAGCACCGCAGGCACCGTGACCAGCATCAGGATGCCCAGACTCCCGATCCAGCCACCGGCGCCGATCACATGCAACGCATGAAGCGTCATCGCGAAGGCGGAGGCCGCCGCCGCATGGCCGGACATCGCCATGCTGACCGTGAGGGCCAACGCAGCGACGGCGAGCGGCATCCATCCCGCCGCTCCCGCACCACGGAGGCGACGCGCTGCCACGAGACCGACAATCGTTGCGCCAAACGCGATCAACCAGGCGCGCCCCCAAAGCGACTGAAACAGAATCGCCGACAGGGACGCTTGCGTCGGCATTTCCTCCGTGCCAAACAGCGCTGCCTGCTGCGCGAAGAGACGCCCAATGGTCGCGACAAGCAGCAGCGCCAAGGCCGGCGTGAGCCACCGAACCGCCGCCTGTTCGGCCATTCGGAGGGCGGCAATGCCGTCAGGCACAATGCGCGCGAGTCGTGGGCCGACCAGGAAATGCAGGGCAAGAACGCCGAGTAAGGCGATGACGGCCACCGACTGAATGGCACGAAGGAGGACATACGCCGGCGATTCAACACCGAACTCCGCATCGGCGGAGTCCAGACCGCGCGCCGCGGCGGCGACCGTGCCGGCTGCCGCGGCCATCCACGGTCGCAGGGCGCTCGCGACCGCCGGCAGTGGCAGTGCGAACGTCACACCAGCGAGGAGCATTGGGGCGCCCTGGCGGTGCTCCGTCGCGCCTGTTGCTCCCGCTTCGACCTCGAACGTGTACTGCCCACGCATTGGGTGTCCGTCATCACCGGCGACCTGCCATTTCACTGTATAGTGGCCAGGCGCCATTGATCCGCGAATGACCACCGACAGCGTCTTTGGGTCGCCGGACACGGACTTCACCGCGTCGAGCGTGACGGGCTTCATCGCCCCGTCGAGCAGGGTCACACGGCAGAGTGCTGCAGAAAGCGCCTCATTGAAGGTGAGAGCAAGGGCGCGCGGCGCGGCGACACGGGCACCTGCCGCCGGATCCGTCCGGACGAGTCGCGGATGCGCGACCGCCTCACGCACCGGAATGACGAGAGACAGGAGCAGTGCGAGCGAACGAGTTCGGATCAGCGAGACCATTCAACCAGCTCCAGATGACGGGGGACCGCGTAATATTCGCCGGTGATTTTACAGACAATAAAACGCGACTTTACAACCACGCTCGAAGAGGTATCAACCGGGGCAATGGCGCGTGGGTGCGAGCGACGCGTCAGAGGGGATCGGTGGTACGGCGCGCGCGACCCGCGGTCTGCATGTGCCGCACGACCCAACGGGCGCCCCGCCGCTCAAGAATCGCCGTGCCGAGTCCAACGGAATCGGCGCGTCGATCTTTGATGTCGGCCTTGAGCGTGTATCGAAACAGCACCCATGCCGTTGTACCATCCACATGCACCTCAAGGTCCGACGGTCGGTACTGAAGGTTCTTCATTTCCTGCAGCTCCGGGGCGAGGTGATGATCCCGGTAGTCCGTCCACCCACGATTGACGCCCGTCCCCTCGAAGATGGTGAGGCTGTCGCCGGCGTAGAGCGAGTCGAGGGCCGCCATGTCCTGCCGTTCCGACGCCGCGAACAAGGCCGTCAGCGTCGCGCTGACGCGGGAAACGTCTGTGCCTTGAACGGCGCGCGAGGACTGGGCGGCGAGCGGCGCACAACCGAGCCACAAGGCGGCAGTCAGCGGGGCGAATGTCCGGAACGTGCGCATGGGGAGCCTCAAGTTGTGGTTGGCTTCTGGCGCGTCGTATGCGGACACAGCGCCGGTGTACGGCTCAGCTGCAGGCCGGGACAGATGAGGTGGGTGATGGCCCAGGAACCACGATGCTCACAGTGCGAGAACGCGGTACCGGGCGGTGCGAGGGGATGCAACACCATCAGGCCGGAAGCCCACGCCATCACCAGCGCGGTCCCCGCGGCCCCGAGGGACGCCCCGGACACATGCGTTCCTGCCGAGACGTCTTCGCCCGCGAGACGGCGAATGCGTCGCGCCATCAGGTCGGGCCGCTGAAAGCCCACGGCTGGCTCGGCAGCATCGACCTCGGCGCCGGCGAGGCGAAGGATGGCAGAGGCCAAGGGAAGCGCGTGCAGGCGGGCCGCCGCATCATCGGCGGCGATCTCCGTTTCGTCGTTCAGGTCATCCACCAGCCGGCGGATGGCCGGCAGCCAGAACAGCACGCCAGCCAAGAAGCGCAGGACGAAGAGGCGAAGCGGATCGCGCCGGCGCACGTGCTCGGCCTCATGGGCGAGAACGGCCACCAGTTCGTCCGGTGCGAGTCGCTGCGACAGGTCCCCGGCGACATACACCCGGGGCCGCCACCAGCCGGTTGTGAACGCCGGGTTGGGAAGGCCATCGACGACCCGTACGCGCCCGTCGGGTAGTCCCACCTGAACGGCGGCGACGCGCACCGCGTCGTCGAGCGGGAGCGGGTCCAGCGGCAGCGCCCGCATGACGCGCGCATGCCGACGGGCGGCTCGCACGCGGTCGAAGGTCGCGTACGCGAGCCCAGCGTACAAGAGGACGTGAAAGACGGTATGAACGGGTGCCAGTAGATGATGCAGCGCGACCAGACAGATGATACCCAGATGCTGCTGCGACGCCGACAGCCACGGGATGGCTCCGATGAGATGGTGGCCGATGACCGGACTGATGCTCAACACGAGGAACGCCGCCAGCGTGAGCAGCACACGTCGCCGATGGCGTTGCTCGCGCCGCACCAGCGGCGGCAGAACCGCCGGCCTGTCAACCACCTCGGTTGTCACGCTCCGTCGCGCTCGCGCAACTTGCGGCGTACCAGCCGCGCGAGATCCTCGAGCTGCGACGGGTCCTGCTCGGCGAGCACATCGACGAGCGATGCCGCTACCGCATCCGGACCGAAGGAAAGGATGCCTTCCACGACGCGTCGCGAGGCATGGGCCATGAACGCCGCCTCGTCAAGACGCGCGGCGTAGTGATAGAGGTCGTCCGTTCGCGTCCGTTCGAGGATGCGCTTGGACGCCAGGCGATTCAGCACCGTGATGGTCGTCAGCGGCGACACCGGGTGCGACCGCACCACGCGCTCATGGATCACCCGTGCCGTTGCGGGACGACCCAGGTCCCACACAACGTGCAGAATCCGCGCCTCAAGGTCGCCCAGCACCTTGGCAAGTCCTTCGGCTGACAGCCGGACGGTATCCTGCAACTTCGGCTCCGGACGCGTGCGCCCGGTAGATTTCGATCGTGCCATGCGTGCTCCCGAATGCCATACTAGGGTGCGCTACCTTGCCAGCAACTGAAACCTACGCGAAGCTTTACCCTGCGTAAAGCGGCCAGTTCCCTCTCGCCCGACCCGACTTCATGGACCTGCTCGCGACGTTGCTGGCTCGCTGGCGCGAAGATCCCGCCGGATCGTATCACCGCTGGTTCCTGTGGGACGAGCGCCTGAAGAACTTTCGGAGCATCCGCCGCGGGCTTTCGCTCGTCGTGGAGCAGGTCCGGTCGGACACCTTCGGGCGCCAGTACCGCGGGTCGTCGCTCGAGACCGTCGTGAAGTCCGTGGCCGAACAACGGCCCCTGTTTCGCGGGGCGGATCACGCGTTCCTGTGGAAGCCGAAACTCCGCATCCCGGACATCTACGAGAACCGCGACAACCAGCTCGCCTTTGCCGCGTTTCTTGACCAGTGCGCCTGCTGCGACACCGAGGCTGAGGTCCTGACAGCCATCCATCGCCTCGATGCCGTACAGATCAAGGGACTGGGACCCGCTGCCGCCAACCTGCTGTACTTCCTCCATCCCACGATTGCTCCGCCGAGCAACACGGCTATCGCCAAAGGGTACGAACTCGTCACGGGTGTGCGGGTCCCGCTCGGCAAATGGTCGGCATACCTGGCCATGCGACGAGGGATGCTCGACCTGACGACGAAGTACCGAAATGTCCTGTCAAATGACCTCGGAGCAATAGCCGGCTTCCTCTTTGACGTCGGAAGCGGGAGGTACCCCGCCCCGCCGCTTCCAGCGGAGACGACCGTTGACGCGCATCGCGCCTGGCGTGATGCGCTCGATGCCGCGCTGCAGGCGTCCGCCGCTGCCGCGGTCCCGAGGGACGTCGCAGAGGAACTGTCACACACTCAGGTCCAAGGGTGGCTGCGCGATCTTGGCAAGGCACTCGGGTTTTCGGTGTGGATCGCGAGCAACGATCAGCGGCGCGAGTTGGGGACCGGTCGACTCGGCGACGGTTGCCTGGAGACCCTGCCGGATGCCTTGCAGAACGGACCTGGCGGGGATGCCATCCGACTCATCGACGTGCTCTGGCTGGACGCGGCGAGCCAGCAGGTGCACGCCGCTTTCGAGGTCGAGCATACGACGTCGATCTACAGCGGCATCGTTCGCCTGCTCGACCTGGCGCTCGGCGCCGGTGCGGGCACGGCGCATGGCCTGTACCTGGTCGCACCTGATGCGCGCGAGGCCGATGTGCGCGCGCAATTGGCACGCCCGGCGTTTCAGCGCATCGGCGAGTTGGCGGTCCGGTTCATTCCGTACGGGGCCCTCGCCGAACATCGGGAGAGCATGGCGCGGTTCGGTTCGGGGTCGAAAGCGATCGAGGCGATCGCGAAGGCGCTCTAGCGCCAGCTCAGGAAAGGTGGCGAAGTAGTGCAGAGGGCTACTCCGTTTGAGTGATTGCCCATCTCCTGCGCGCGCCATAACCTGCGTTTGCGAGACTCCTTAGTTCGAACAGATGCCTGAGTTGGGAGTCTCGCTGAGCTAACGTTTGTCCTTCCGTCGACCATCAACCCATACACGAAGGACGATGACAATGAAGACCGCGGCCGATGTGAAAGACCCCGTGTGCGAGATGGACGTCGCAACGGCCACCGCCGTCGCGTCCACAGCCGCGTATGAGGGCTGCATGCCCACGGGCGCGTCCAGTGTATCCTCCGCCCCGGATAGGGGCTTGCCTGATAGCCTTCGATTTTACGCACCGTAAAATTTCTGGCACGTAAAGCGTGAAGTTGAGTTCGTCCTCCTCCACGTCGCCAGCTCTCGAGACCCAGATGGAAAGACGTGGCATCAACGGCCTCGAGCACAACGTCGCCGCCATGCACTCAGACGGCGGCTTCTTGATCTTGCCGCCGGTTCTCGGAGGGCATCGTCGTTTGCAGGTCACCAAATCGCGCCGAAAGGCCAACCCCAATTGAGGTAGCATCATGAAGAACCACAGGCATTCGATGATCCCGGCCGCAGCCGGTCTGATTCTGCTGCTGAGCGGCGCCACCGCAACCGCCTTGGCGCAGGCTCCCTCGCCCTCTCCCGACAAGATGCCCCAGCATCAAGCGGGCATGAGGGAGATGAAAGACATGAGTGGCATGGAGAGCCAACCACATCACGTGCTGGCCATGGCCTATCGCGCCAACCTGGAGACGTTTGCTCGGGCATTGCTGGCATCGAGCACGAAGGCGAAGGCCGTCGACGTCGACATCGCACGACCTGCGGTGGCCGAAATGAGGCGCAGTTTCGAGCAGATGCTGCAACACCACCAGGCGCAGATGACGACGATGGGCGACAAGCCGATGAGCGGCATGATGATGGGTGACAAGATGATGGGCGATAAGACGAAGCCGCCGATGTCAGGAACGATGCAGGACATGCAGAGCCACCTCGCGGCGCTCGACGAGCATCTCACGGCTCTGGAATCCGCAGTGAATGTCGGTACGCCGGATGCCAAGGTGGTCTCCGCGCATACGACCGCGATCCTCAAACAGTGTGACAAGATGTCGGCCAAACCCGCCAAGACCGCCAAGACCGCACCCCATCACATGAAGTGACGAGAAGACACGGATCCGCTCGCTCGTTGTATTAACCACCTTCGGAGATCGCGATGCAGTACAGCATGAACGGTGTCATGTCTGGCAACGGCCTCTGGACGGTCATCGGAGTCTTGCTGGCCATCTTCCTGATCGTTGCCATCGTGAAGATGGTGCAGAAGAAGTAATCCGCTTCTGGCGGGGCGCAGGAGGCGTTACGGGCGCGCCATACTCGCCCGACCACACCTGAGGGAGATCCCCATGAGTGAACATCTGGATCAGGCCGCCAAGGACTGCATCGCCGCGTGTAATGACTGCGCGACCGAATGTGGCCACTGCTTCGCGCATATGACGGGCAAGGCCAGCGGCAATGCCTGTCCCGCGTGCTGTATCGAGTGCGCCGCGATCTGCCGACTCTGCTGCGACGCGATCGCTCGCCACAGTCCGTTCGCCAATCAGCTCTGCAAGCTGTGCGCGGACATCTGCGACTGGTGTGCCAAGGAATGTGGCGCCCACGACATGTCGCACTGCAAGAGCTGCGCCGAGTCATGCCGTCGCTGTGCCGAGGCGTGCCGCAAGATGGCCGGCTGAGTGAGGCATCGTCGCTGGCGCTTTTCGGCGGTGGCCCCGCTGACCTCACCGTCAGCGGCGCCATCGCCACACGACGAACGGGATGAGACCTACTGATGGCGCAAAGCGTACACGACAAGGCAGTCCCACGGATTGACCATCACGCGGCAGGACATGCCGCACCAGGCGCACTGCCCACCATCTCGGCGGATATGGCGCATGAAATGGGTCATGCCGGCCACGATCTACCGGCCATGGTGCGCGACATGCGCAACCGGTTCTGGATTTGTCTGGTCTTCACTGTGCCGATCTTCCTCTACGCACCGATGGGAGGCTTCTTCACGCCACCGGCGCCTCCCTTTGGGCTCCAACTCAACCCGTGGCTGTTCTTCCTCGCCAGCGCCGCAATCGTCTATCCGAGCTGGCCGTTCTTCGTCGCTGCCTGGCGCGCGGCCAGGAAGGGCACGCTGGGCATGGCCGCCCTCGTCGTGTTGAGCGTCGGCACGGGGTATTTCTTCAGCGTCGGCGCAACGTTCTTCTTCACGGCAGGCGGGCAGTTCTTCGAAGCCGTAGCCGTTTTGCTCGTTTTCATACTGCTTGGGCACTGGCTCGAAATGCGCGCCCGCGCGGGCGCATCGTCCGCCATCACGGCATTGATGGACCTCGCGCCGGCCAAGGCCTCCGTCATCCGGAATGGCGTAGAGCTTGAAGTGCCGTCGGCCGAGGTACTGGCGGGCGAGACGGTCGTGATCCGGCCGGGAAACAAGATTCCGGTGGATGGCACGGTGTTGACCGGCGAATCACTGGTCGACGAGTCCATGCTCACGGGCGAGTCCATGCCGGTGCAGAAGGGGCCTGGCGCGACGGTGATCGGCGCGACCATCAACAAGAGCGGCAGCTTTCAATACAAGGCGACGAAGGTCGGCGCCGATACCGCGCTGGCCCAAATCGTCAAGCTGGTGCAGGAGGCGCAGAACTCCAAGGCACCGGCGCAACTCCTGGCGGACAGGGCCGCGCAATGGCTGGTGATTGCCGCGATCGTCATCGGTGTGGCGACCTTCGCGGTCTGGTTCTGGGTGAACGGACAGCCCTTGCTGTTCGCGGTGACGCTGACCATCACGGTCTTCGTGATTGCTTGCCCGGATGCGCTTGGGCTGGCCACCCCCATGGCGGTCATGGTAGGAACGGGACTCGGCGCCACGAACGGCATCCTGTTCAAGAACGCCTCGGCGCTCGAAGACTCCACGAAACTCGACGTGATCGTCTTTGACAAGACCGGTACGCTCACCGTCGGCCAGCCAGAGGTGGTTGAGATCGTGCCGGCGGCTGGAGTCACCGAAGATGTGGTGTTGACTGCCGCCGCGGCCGTCGAGCAGGGATCCGACCATCCGCTGGCGCAGGCCATCGTGCGACGGGCGGAGCACCTCACCGTCGTGGCACCGACAAGGTTCGAAAGCCTGGACGGCATGGGGGCACGCGCCGAGACGGCGAACGGAACCGTCTTCCTCGGCAACCGGCTGCTGATGGATACACAGAAGCTCACGCTCGGCCCATTGGAGGCTGAAGTCATCCGCCTGCAGGGAGACGGCCGCACAGTGGTCCATGTGTCGCAGGCCGGGGTGGTGATCGGCCTCATCGCCATCGCCGATGCCATCAGGCCAACCTCAAGAGCCGCCGTCGCAAGACTGCGCGAGCGTGGCGTCGAAGTGGTCATGCTCACCGGTGACAATGCGGTGACAGCCAAACGCATCGCCGCGGACCTCGGCATCGACAACGTGTTGGCGGAGGTGCTGCCAGGGCAGAAAGCCGAGAAGGTGAAGGAACTGCAGGCTGCGGGGAAGAAAGTCGGAATGGTGGGCGACGGTGTCAACGATGCGCCGGCACTGACGCAGGCCGATGTCGGCTTTGCCATCGGAGCGGGGACCGATGTGGCGATGGAGAGCGCGGATGTCGTGCTGATGAAGAGTGACTCGTATGACATCGTCGCCGCGATCGAGCTCTCGCGTGCCACGTTGCGAAAGATGCATCAGAACCTGTGGTGGGCGGTGGGCTACAACACCCTCGCGTTCCCGTTGGCCGCGGGCCTCTTCTACCCGTTCGTGCTGAGCCCCGAGGTTGCAGCGCTGTCGATGTCCGGCAGCACGCTCGTGGTGGCACTCAACGCGCTGATGCTGAAACGCACGAGGCTGACGGGAATCCGACAGCCCGGCACGACAGCGTCACCCGGGGCATCTGGCGGGCCGATGGAGCTCGAAACCGCCAAGTAGCGACGGGACCCGTTGCCTGGGATGACCGCCCCGACGCGCAAACAACTCAGCGGAGGCCGCCTCTCTTTCGCGTGCGGCCATCCGGGCTGGCGCCGAACAGCGCCAACAGTCGTTTCCACGGGGAATCGCGCCCCGAACTCACGGGTATCCACGTTGCGTCCTTGTAGTCGGCGTGTGCGGCTGAGCCCTGTTCGGCGTGCGCGTTCATCGCGATTGAGCGTATCTGCACCTCGAAGACCGACCCATCAGCAGCACGCACGCTCGTGTGCAGGCCCCGATAGCCGTTGGGCTTGGGCTGGACGATGTAGTCCTTGAAGCGTCCGACGACCGGTACATGGAGGTCGTGAACCACGCCGAGCGCGTAGTAGCAGTCCGTCTCGGTGGGCACGACGATGCGGAGGGCGACAAGGTCGTGGACTTGCTCGAATTCCAGATGCTTGTGGTGCATCTTCTTCCATATGCCCGCGGGGTGCTTGACCCGGTGGCGGATTTCGACGACGGACACGTCCCGGGCAGCCAAGGCGCCGTGAATCTGTGCTCCGCTTGTTCGAGCCAGGGCTTCGAGTCTGGGACGTTCCGCCTCGATCCGTCCTGAGACGTTGAGGTACCCGTCCGGATCGAGCACGCGCAGGGCGGCATTTCCGAGACTGATGCACAACTCCGGCTGGCCGAGTCTCTCCGCCTGAGTCGTGTGATGGTCCCACGTGACTTGCGCCAATGATCTGGTCGCTGGCTCGCCCGGGTCGGCGCCGCGGAGGCGTTCGAGTTGCGCCTCGAGGCGACGGATCGCCGTGTCGGGCTCATGGTAGACCACTGAAACGGAATCCGCGGGCAGCCCAACGCCGCTTGCGTCAGGCTCCGTGACCGCGTCGCGATCCACGGCATACGCGCGTCGTTGTGCTGCAACAAGATGCTCGACCGTACGACTCAGCTCCTGGCCGAGCGTGCGGAAACGCCACCCGAGCCAACGAACCTCCCAGGCGCCACCCGGGTCCGGCAGGTCGTCCCAGTACCCCAGCTCCATCTTGCGGACGCCACTGAGGAGGCGGTCGATCGGCCTCGTGACCTCTCGGCGAATCACGATATTCAGCAATGCCATGATCAACAGCGCGGTGAGGCTCACGTGCAACGCCCAATCCCGCCACCGCCGCATACGCACAACGGAATAATCGAAGCTGTCCTCCGTGATGCTAAGAATGACGGGCTGACGTCCGAAAGCCGGTGAGACCAGCGGCATGCCTGCCGTCAGCAACGCTTGCGGGCCGTGTCGACCTTCGCTGCGTGTGTCAATGACGACTCGGCCGGAGGAGTGAGCGATTGCCAAGTCGTGGTAGGTATGCCCTTCGTCCACGTAGGACGCGTGGAACCGTTCGAGGGCCATCCGCACGTCGTCGCGCGTGTAAGCGCGCCGCAGGTCCGTGACGAGAGGCGCGAGCGACTCGCGCAGTTGCGCCCGTCGCTCGCGCAACTCGCTGCGCAACTCCACTGCGAGCTGCGCGCCGGTGAGAACGGCCATCACGCCGGTGACGACGAGGGTGGTGAGGAGGCCGAGCCGCCAGCCGAGGCCCAACCCTCTAGCCGGCGGGGCTGCACGTGCGCTCATCGTTCGTCCGCCGATTCAGCGTTCGCTCGCCGATTCGCCTCCACGGCACTACCTCCAGTCGGACAACACTTGGACCGTCTTGTCGGGCATGCTCGGATCGTTCGTTTGTAGATGCACGCGGAAGTCGTGGGGGCCGCCCATGCCTTGGTACATCATGAACGCGACCAACAGGGTCGTCCGTTCTCCCGGCTTGAGGGACTTCTTGCCGAGCACCGGCGACGGGGGGCAGCACCCCTTCACGACCTCGATGTACGGCGCTTCGGAGAACTCGAGCACCTCCTGGCCACCGTTCATGATTTCGAACTTCGCTTCAATCATCTTGCGATAAGGAACCGCGCCGAAGTCGACTACTTCCCTATCGACCACCAGTTGCGGCGCGCCGTCGTGCGGTCGCGCGCCCACCATGGACAGCGGGGTCCGGGTGACGCCAAACGCCACGCCGCCAATCGCGACGGCGGCGAGCACGACGCTCAGTAGTATCGAGATTCGCCTCGGGCGCTTTGTCGTCGGTGCCACATCAAGCGACGGATCCGTATTCATGTTGTCTGCTCCTTGGAGCGAGAACGTGAGAGGTTGCGGTCAGTGGGGTCTCATCGCCGGCTTCGATGCGCTGTCGTGTGTCGTCCGAGATGCGCCAGAGGAGCCCGCACCTGATTCGTAGTCGAACTGAAAAGTCCACAGGTGGTCGACCAGCGCCCATAACTGCGACTCCGTGAAGATCGGCCCCCAATACGGCATCCCGGTGCCCATGCCGCCGCGGATGAGCTTGCCCTGCAGGAACGCGGCGCTCGCCCCCAGCATGTTTCGCTTGTTGGTGAAGTCGGTTGGAGCCACGGTTCCGTGCCCCGACATTCCGGGCATGCCGCTGTGCTCGATGCCCGAGGGGTCAGCCGCGGGGCCGGCCACCAGCGCCTTCGCCATCACGCCATCGCCGCGTCCCGTCTCTCCGTGGCACGCTGCGCAATTATCCCGGTAGAGTTGGCGGCCCTCGGCCAGACGCTCTCGGGACGTCGCCGCTCGCCAGACAGCCGCGACTTCATCCCAAAGCTGCTGATCAGTCAGGCGGGCATTCCCAGGGTGCTTCCGCAGCGCGCGCCATACCTGTGCCGGACTCTGCGTCCGCAGATCTCCACCGTCTAGAGCCACAGGGGTGGGCAAACCACCAGCACGCGCCGCCGTCGGCGTCTCCGCTGGCAGGAGGTCACTCGGATGGGCCTGATCGAGATCGAGCTTGAGGCGCAGAAACAGCGGCACCGAGTCCGCCAGCACGCGCGCGCCTGAACCCGTGACTTCAATCGTGCCGCGCATCCGCCAGTGATTCGGCCCGCACCAGCGCGTGCAGTAATACGTGTACTTGCCCGGCTTATCGAAGACCACCGTCGTCGTCATCCATTTGCCGGGCAGAAGGTCCACCGCCGGTCGAGCGCTCTGACCGATCGCAAAGCCATGCACCACATCGTCCGAGGTCATGCGCAGTGTGAGCGGTTCACCCACCCGCGCGCTGATAGCGCCCGGCGACCACCCGCCGTCATCCGGCAGGCGTCCGCGCAGCTCGACCGCACGGGCTGGCACCCGTACAGCAACCACGGTCAGTACGGCCAGTGCGACCGCACCGAAGACGACAAGCAGACGCGCCCCCGATTCGGCTCTCATGCGATCAACAGCCCCATCAAACTCGCGGTGATGAGAAAGCAGTAAACGATGACAGGTGCGGCCTGCAGCAGCGCCGCCCGTTGCTCGTGCTCCTCGGCACCTATACGGTGCGCGGTCACGGCGGACGAGGTGAAACCGACAACCAGCACGAGGGCCTGCATCGTCGGGACACTGCGCGTCAGATACGGCTGCCAGGTTGCGTGCGCCGTCCCGAAGAGGTTCCAGCCAACGCCGAACGGATCGCTCATCGTCGGCCAGAGGTACGAGATGCTGGCGAATACAAACGAAAGACTGAACGCGATCCAGGCCATCAGGCCCAGGGGCACCAGCGCGTACGAGAACGCAATGAACGACCGTTTGACGGTTTGTGTTGACCCAGCGAGCGCGCGACCAGCGCTGACGGCGCCCAGAAACAGCCCGGGCAGCACGCCGTTGATGAACACGAGCACCGCGAATGCGTATGCCAACCACCGCGCCGATCCGATGTCGTAGGCGGCCATCTTCAGGTCTCCCCACGGCCCCAGCATGACCGCCGAGTAGACCATGGCTGCGCCCAGCATGATGAAGCCCTTGAACGCCTCATCCAGCCGACGCCCTGCCGGTGAGCGGAGATCCGCGCCGAACGGCCTGAGCGTCAGGGCGATGTTGTCGTGCGGGCAGGTGCGCACGCACTCCATGCACATGCCGCAGTAGGTGTTCTTCGCGAGTGCCCCCGGGTACAGCATCCACGGGCACCCGGCGCCGTCTGCGCTGCCGCGATAACAGCTCTTCTCGGTGTGCGCGGCGCAGGTGGCCTTGTTCTTGACGCGAATCGCCACGGGAGCGAGTTGCGCGTACAAGCCGATGAACCCGCCGACCGGGCAGAGATACCGGCAGAAGGCGCGGCGTTCGTACACCAGGCTGGTGCCGATGGCGACGAAGAGGAAGGCCAGCAGAACGACCGCTGTGATGCGCGGTTGAGTCAGCACGACGGCGCTGCAGACCGCAACGGCGGAAAAGGCGCCATTCTGCAGCCAGATGTTCTTGAAGCGCGCCGGCCATGCCCTTTTCAGCCCAGCCCCGTTCCGCCGCGGGGTGAGGAGCGCCCCGTGCTGCAGCCATTCACCGGGCATCGGAATCGGGCAGATGCTGCACCAGCCCCGCCCGAAGAACGGCAACGCGACGAGCATCATGATCGTCCACCACGCGATCCAGACCAGCACGATGCCCAAGTTGTGATTGCCCACCGGGGTGCCCAGTAATCCGGTGAGCACGGCGATGAGAAACCCGGCGAGCGCGGCAACTCGCACGAGCAATTGCGGCCAGCGACTGCGCAGCACCGCGTTCAATACGGGCCAGCGCAGAAGATCCCAACGGCTCTCCGTACCAAGAGGTGCTGGCAACTGCGGCAGGTCAGCCCGCCGCCGGCCGGATGAGCCCACGCCCCCCGAGGCAGTCCCGACGGCCCGCTTAGATCCGACGACGCCGCGCTCGGTCATTGCCGCACTTCTCGCACCCGCGCCAGCAATATCCCCGCCAGTCCGGCAAACAGGGTGAGCACCAGCGCACGCCAGAGCAAGTCGTTCCTGCCGACGTGCAGCTTGCCAATCATGAACGGGTGCATCGCACCGCACGTGACCGAACAGCGCAGACGGAACATACCGGTGCGATTCGCCACAAAAGAGAGTGAGGCGGTACGCCCGGGATCGGCGGTGACGCTGACGTCATAGCCATCGACGTACAGGCCATGGACGACATCAGTGGACACGAGGTCGATGGTGACGTGGTCTCCGGCGTTCACTCGTATCGTGGCCGGCGTGTACTTGAAGGCGCTGGCCTCGACACGAAAATGGCGGTTCGCGGGCTTAGCCGACGCGCCCGGTAGCGGAGCGAAGGCGATGACGCCTGCGCCGAGCGCGAGAACCAATGCGGTTGTGATGACGCGACTTCGTTTCATGGTCTCACCGCCTGCCACGCACCGTGTAACGCAGGGGGGCCGTAAGCGGACTCCCTGTTACGCTCCCGTGCGGCATGGCGCTACATGTTCGAGGGACCGAAGCGTGCATACGTGTCGTGTACGTATGCCTTGATCTCCGGCAGGCTCTTCCCTTGCTTCGATAGCCGCATCGCGTCCAGCGTGATGTCCACGCAGATCGAGCAACCTATCGCGTGCGTGTCGAAGACCGGCGTGCCAGGGCTGCTGACACGCTGGACGTAGCACGAGTAGTTCGATGTGTGACCCATGCCGCCGCAGCCGCAGTAGCAGGGGATCCCCTGCAGAGTCTCCGGATTCGCGACAGCGAACTGATACGCCTCCTGGGTCACCGCAGCCGCCCTGTGCACCGCGTCTGGCATCATCGTCATGGATGCCATCTTGGGCGCGTGGTTGGTCGTCGTCGAGGACGAGCCGCTGCAACCGATTAGGATGGTGCTCAGCGCGCCGAGGATCAGGCGTTTACATCGTCTCCACTTCGACAAGCCAGATTCCTCGCGCTGGAGTTCTGCCGTACCCCGCTTTACGCGCGGCTGAAGAGTGGACAAGGACGCATACTGCGGTGTGCGCTTCTGATCGCGCACGTCGGGTAGTTGATGACATTGACACATTAGACCAGCCCTCGCACGGCGTACACTTCGGTGGCGCCCGTTCGCGTGAATGCAATCACCTCATATCGGTCTCGAGTCGGCCCCTCCATTCCTGGCGACCCGTTCGGCATGCCTGGCGCCGCGAGTCCGGCAATGGCACGCCGTTCGCTCAGCATCTGCTGAATCAGGTCCGCCGGGACATGCCCCTCGACGGCGTAGCCTTCCACGAGGGCCGTGTGACAGGACCAGAGGTCCTCCGGGACGCCGAGCTGCTGCTTCTTCGACGTCACGTCGTTCATCAGTTGCTTCGTCACCGCGAATCCGCTGCTCTTCAGGTGCCGCATCCACGCGCGGCAGCAGTCGCAGGTCGGAGACGCGTAGACGACGATCCTGGTGGCGTTGGGATCGGAGGCCCAGGGCACGCGTCCCAGCCACCAGCGGGAGGCGCCTAGCGTGAGCACGGCCCCACCTGCCGCGATTCCCAGCCACTGTCGCCGGCTGATTCGTGGCGCTGTGTCCTTCATGCCGACAGGTGCCGCGGCTGCCGGGACATCTCGCCTTCTCGCACGTTTCGTCATCTGAGCCTCCAGCGCCAAGCGGCCGTGCATGAACGGACCTCACGACGCGATATAGGTCGGAACTTCGGTTCCAGCAGTGAAGAGTGGTTGCCTCAGGTAGTGAGGGCGGTTCCGCCGTGTGTCGAGCGTTCGGCTGCTCCTTTCCCCACCATCAGCTCCACTTCTTGTTCTTGTCACGCATCACCTCACCCATCGCCTCACGCATTGCCTCGCGTAAGGCATCGTCCGCAAGCACCCTCCCCTCGCAGGCTGGACAGATCCCGTGCCTGAACTGCGCGACGCCACGTTTGGCGAGGTAACCCTCCACCTGCTCCCAGTAGCCCTGGTCGTCGCGCACCTTTTTGCACCAGGAACAAATCGGCAACAATTGCCTGAGCGCCCGAAGTTCCCGGCGCTGTTTGGCGATCTGCCATTGTCGGCGGACCAGGGTGCGCATCGTCCAGCCCGTCGACAGACCGAGCCCCGCCCCAATCGCCGCGAAGATCCCGGTCATCGGCCACATGGTTGGGGAGAAGCCCGCCCGCAGCCGGAACGCCATAAACGCCCACACAGTGGAGTCCATGGTGAACTCCGGATGAAACTCGAACCAGTACATCACCATGCTGAGCGGGTGTATGACGACGACGCCGACGACAACCCCGCCAAGCGCGGCGACCCAGATGAGCCGCGAACCGCTCGCCGCACGGATGAGACCAACCGTCGTGGGGCTCATCGGATCGCGACCACCATCATGACGGCCATGAACGCGGCGCCGAGGAACACAAGAGGCGTCACGTCACTCTTCCACCGGGCATGGCTCCGGCCGCGCGCAATCGCTGTGGTGTGATCCACCACCACCGGCGGATCAAGGATGCTGTCTCCCACCTGCTCCACAACGACGGCCAGATCATAGGCGCCTTCCGTGGGGATGGTGGGCCGAAAGACATACCGTCCTCCCGCACGTTCGACAGGAGTGACCCTCGTTCGTTCGCCTACGTCCGACGGGGCATGCACAATCGTCGACGGATGTCCCGCATGCGTCGGTGCCGGTGTCGCGACGACGTTCGCCGCCGCAGACGACACCTCGAGGAAGACAATGGCGTTCTCCGTGCGTGCTCGTCCGTCGCGGTCTTGAATTGTGGCGACGTAACGCAACGAATCCCCCGAGGTAAAGAACGGGAACTCGGCCGTCACGCGCAGTGAGCCGGACATCACCTCTTTGATGACGGTCGGCTGGCGAGCAGAATCGGCAATTCCGCGGTGGAGTGCGCCGCCGCCCGTCATGTGACCGCCACCACCCATCACAGCCATCCCGGCTATCATGCATCCGCTGGCCAGGAGCGGAATCAGTAGCACAGCCATCAGCTTCGCTTTCATAGACTCTCCCGTCGGCATCAGCCAACGGCGTCAGGGTGTGGTGGTGACGGTTATAGCTTCGCCGTTGCATGAGATGCGACCTCGACGTCTTTCCACCGGCTCGCGACTGCCTCCAGCTTCTCACGCGGCACGGCGAAGAACGCGGCGACGGCGGTCGGAGCGAAGTGCGATCCAAGACCGGCCCAGATTTCCGCCGCCGCCTGCTCGTAGGTGATTGCCGCGTGATACGGACGGTCTGACGTCAACGCGTCATATACATCGGCGACCGCGAACAACCGCGCGCCCAGCGGGATCTGCCCACCCGTGAGGCCGCGTGGATACCCGCTGCCGTCAATCCGCTCATGATGGGTGCGGACGATATCCGCGGCATTCCGGAGAAACGGCACGCGCCGCATGATCCGATAACCTTCTTCCGGATGCTTAAAGACCTCCATCCATTCGTCGTCGGTAAGGCGACCCGGCTTGAGCAGGATGTGGTCCGGCACGGCGATCTTGCCAACGTCGTGCAGCAGCGCGCCATAGGCAATGTCGCGCCGTGATTGTTCACTCACGCCAAGTTGATCCGCGAGGAGGAGGGTGTATGCCCGCACGCGCTGCGAGTGCATGCCCGTGTGGTGTTCGCGCAGATCGAGGGCCGACACGAGGCCGTTGACCGTTTCTTCGTGCGCCGTCGCCAGCCCCTCGAGGAGGCTGCGCTGCCGATCGAACCAGTAGCCGGCGAGCAGGCCGACGACCCAGAAGGTTGCCAGCTCCCCGACTTGATTTGCCTGTTCCATGTAGTTGCCCGGCCAGTTCAGGAATGCGTGGCCGGTGAAGAGCACACTCACGGCGACCGTCGTCCACGCGGCACCGCCGAGGCCGAACCAGACCGCGGCGAGCAGGGGCGGGATGAAGTAGGCTTTCCGCAGCACGATGTGCAGTTCGTGCCAGCCATGCGTCGTCGTCGGAATGGCGAAGTGCAGCGTCGCAATGCTCGCTACGAGTATTGCGAGAGCCGCCAGGCGCGTTCCGCGCGAAGGCGGCGGATTGAATCGCAGGGACATTATCGAACCCTCGCCGAGGTCGCGTGGGTCACCGGGACCTCACTGTCTGAGCGGAGCCGCGCAATCCACTCTTCCAGCACGCGCTCTGTGACGGGCCCCGTATGTTTGTGCGCCACGCGACCGTCTCGTCCGATGAAATAGGTCTCGGGGACGCCATACACGCCGTACGCGATGGCGGTACGAGCACCAGGATCGAGCACGGACGGATAGGCCTGCCCACCCATCTCCTGCAGCCAGGCGCGCCCGGCCTCGGGCGTGTCATTGTAGAGCAGTCCGACGAAATGCACGTCGCTCGCCGCGTACCGCCGCCCGACCGCCAGCAACGCAGGATGTTCGTCTCGACAGGCAAGGCACCACGAGGCCCACACATTGAGCACGACCGGATCGCCCAACCAGTCCTGCAGCCGTACACTGTCCTGCGGAATCCCGCCCAGCCCGTTCGTGAACACCGACAGGGCAAAGGTCGGCGCCGGACGCCCGGGCAACGGTGACGGAATCTCCCCGGGGTCGCGACCCATGCCCCACGCGAACAGCGCGAGCACCGGAATCGCGGACAGGGCGGCGAGCACCGCGCGACGGCGATTCATGCGCCGTGTCCGGTAGCCGGCGAACCGCCGGGCGTGCGTCGGGCGTTGTGCGCGCGTGTCATGCGACGTGCGCGTAAACGCGCGTGCTGCCATCCGAACGGAACGCGACGATATCGTATGGTTCCTTCCGCACGATCTCCATGCCGGGTGAGCCACCGGGCATGTCCGCCACCGCGAGCCCGCGCTCCCCTGAACGCTCAGCGAGAAAGCGCGTCAGCGCATCAACTGGCACGTGCCCCTCCACCACCACGTCGCGCACCACGGCCGTGTGGCACGCCCGCAGGCTGGCCGGCACGCCGAGTTCCTCCTTTCGGCGCGAGAGATTCGTGGTGTACTTGATGTGCACGCGGTAGCCGTGCGCTTCCAGGTGGGCGACCCACAGCCGGCAGCACTCGCACGTGTCGGAGGCATACATCAGGACCGGCACGAGGCCCGGACGAAGCCCCCGACCCACGCGACCAAGCAGAAGGACCGAGCTGAGCAACACGACGCCGCCGCCTACCATTCCCACCCATTCGCGGCGTGAGAGTCCGCGATGCGGGTCGCGTAAGATGTTCGTCGGCCGACGAGCAGTCCGCGGCCACGCATCGCCGTCCCGTTTCCTCGTCATGAGGCATTCCTCCACACACGCCGCGTGATCATCACGCGTTCGCGTAGACGCGCGTGCTACCGTTTGACTTAAAGGCCAGCACATCGTACGCCTGCTTCGGGCTGTCCTCCATGCCCGGGGATCCTCCTGGCATCCCAGGTACCGCCAAGCCGCGGTCGGCTGGGCGCTCTGCCAGGAACTTCCTGATCAACTCAGGCGGGACGTGCCCTTCAAAGACATAGCCACCCGCCTCGGCCGTGTGGCAGGAGCGTAGATCGACAGGCACGAGCAGGGCGTCTTTCTTCGGCGTAACATCGGGCATCACGTGCTTCTTGAGGTCGAATCCTGCCGACGTCATGCGCTCGGCCCATTGATGGCAGCATCCGCACTCTTCCGTGGCGTACAGCGTGACGTGCACCGTTTGCGCCCCGGCGGCCTTGCAGCCGGCGACGCCCAACGCCGCGAGTCCCGCGAGGACGGCGGAGCCACCGGACGCCAGGCGCACCCAGTCCCGACGCGTGAGGGGTGCACGCGGAACGCGCGCGTCTCGATCCGAGATTTCGGTGACGGCTGAGTGGTGCGTTTCCTGCGTAACGTCTGTCATGAGAGCTCCCGGCCGACTGTCGTCCGCCAGAGGTTAGGTGTTGGGTGATGGCGCGGCATGCGTCGGGCCGTCCGCCGCCGCAAGCACTGGCTGTGTGGCACGCGAACGTTCCTTCCACAGCGAGTAGATCGCGGGAATCACGAGCAGCGTCAGCACCGTGCTCGAGATCATGCCGCCAATCATCGGCGCGGCGATGCGCCGCATCACGCTGGCGCCCGCGCCGTTGCCCCACAGGATGGGAAGCAGGCCCGCCATGATCGCCGTGACCGTCATCATCTTCGGCCGCACGCGTTCTACGGCGCCTTCCATCACGGCGTCGTACAGGTCATGCATGGTCGGCGATTTGCCGTTGGCCGAGCGGGAGGCCCAGGCATGATCGAGGTAGATCAGCATCACCACCCCGGTTTCGGCCGCCACGCCCGCCAATGCAATGAACCCGATCGCGACCGCGACCGACCAGTTGAAGCTGAGGGCCCACAGGAACCAGATGCCCCCGACCAGCGCAAACGGCAGCGAGAGCATCACGATCAGCGTCTCGCCCACGCTCTTGAAGTTGAAGTAGAGCAGCAGGAAGATGAGTGCCAGCGTGGCCGGGATGACGAGCTTCATCGTCTCCTTGGCCCGCTGCATGTACTCGTACTGTCCGCTCCACACGATGGAGTAGCCCGGTGGCATCTTGACGCGCGCCGCCACCTCGCGCTGCGCGTCGGCGACGTAGCCGCCGATGTCGCGGCCCGCGACGTCGACGTACACCCACGCGGTGGGCATCGCGCCTTCGGTGCGCACGACCATCGGGCCCGCCACCGAGCGAATGGTGGCGATCTGGCCCAGCGGGACCTGTGCGTCATTCCCGCTCAGCGCAGAGCCGCCCCCGCCCATGCCGCCCATGCCACTGGCCGAACTGGCGCCGGATGCGGCATGAGAGACCGGCACCAGCACCGACGCCAGGCGCTCCGGCGTGTCACGCAGTTCCTGCGGGTAGCGAATGCGCACCCCGAAACGCTGCCGGCCCTCGACCGTCTGCGTGATGGTCATGCCACCGATGGCCGTGGCGATGACCGCTTGCACGTCGCCCACATTGAGGCCGTGGCGCGCTGCCGCCTGTCGATCGATATCGATATCGAGGTAGTAACCGCTGACGGCACGTTCAGCGAACGCACTACGTGTGCCGGGCACCATCTGCACGGCGCGCTCGACTTCTCGGCCGATGCGCTCCAACTCGGCGAGATCCGGTCCGAACACCTTGATGCCCACGGGCGTTCGGATGCCGGTGGCGAGCATGTCAATGCGCCCCTTGATCGGCATCGTCCACGCATTCGTCACGCCAGGCAACCGGACGGCCGAGTCCATCGCCGCCACGAGACCGTCGTAGGTCATGCCGGGTCGCCACTCGTCCTGCGGCTTCAGCGTGATGGTGGTTTCGAACATGTCGAGTCCGGCGGGATCGGTGGCGGTGTTCGCACGGCCGCCCTTGCCCCACACGTGATCGACCTCGGGGAACTGTTTCAGGATCTTGTCCTGAATCCGCAGAATCTCGCGGGCACGCGCGACACTGACGCCCGGCAGCGTCGTCGGCATGTAGAGGATCGTGCCCTCACCGAGCGGCGGCATGAACTCACTGCCGATGCGCGTCCACGGGACCCACGTCAGGATCACCACGGCGACCGACGTGGCGATGACCGGCCACCGGTGCTTCAGCACGAAGGTGATCATCGGCCGATACCAGCGGATGAGCACGCGGTTCACGGGGTTGGCCGACTCGCGGAAGATCCGTCCGCGAACGAAGAGTCCCATCGTCACCGGCACCAGCGTGACCGAGAGAAGGCTCGACGCGGCCATGGCGAACGTCTTCGTGAACGCCAGCGGATGGAAGAGTCGCCCTTCCTGGCCTTCGAGCGCGAAGACCGGCAGGAACGAGACCGTGATGATGAGCAGCGAGAAGAAGAGGGCAGGTCCCACTTCCTGCGCGGCCTCGATGACGACGCGCCACCGCTCCCGGGTTGACAGGATGTTCGTATCGAGCCAGCGCGACTCCGCGACGTCGACGCCGGCAGCGCGTTCCTTCTCGGTAATCGCGCGCTCCAGATGCTTATGCAGGTTCTCGATCATCACGATCGCCGCATCAATCATCGCACCGATGGCGATGGCGATGCCGCCGAGCGACATGATGTCCGCGCCCACGCGCACCCCGCGCATCGCGACAAACGCCATGAGAATCCCGATCGGCAGCGTGAGAATCGCGACGAGCGCCGAGCGGGCGTGCAACAGGAAGATGATACAGACGAGCGCCACCACGAGGCTTTCCTCGAGCAGCTTGCCGCGCAATGTCTCGATGGCGCGCTGGATCAGGTCACTGCGGTCGTACACCGGCCGGATGACAACGCCCGGCGGCAGCCCGGGGGCGATCTGCTGCAGTCGTTCCTTCACCCGCTCGATCGTAGTCAGCGCGTTCTGGCCGAACCGCATAATGACGATCGCACCGACCGCATCGCCGCGGCCGTCAAGCTCGGCCACACCGCGTCGCACTGCAGGACCCACGTTCACGCGTCCGAGTTCGGCCACGCGAATCGGCGTGCCGGCGGCGGTCGCTCCGACCACGACATTCTCGATGTCGTTGATCGACTTCAGATAGCCAAGCCCACGCACCATGTACTCACGCTCCGACAACTCGACCACCATCGCGCCGACGTCCGCATTGGCGTTCTGGATGGCCTGCATCACGCGCGTGACGGGAATGCGATACGCAAGCAGCTTTGCCGGATCAATGTCGATCTGATACTGCTTCTCGAACCCGCCGATCGTCGCGACCTCCGACACGCCGGGCACCGACGTGAGCTGATACCGTAGGTACCAGTCCTGCAGTGAGCGCAGGTCGGCGAGGCTCATCTTGCCCGTCGTGTCCTCGAGTGCGTACTGGTAGACCCAGCCGAGGCCCGTGGCATCCGGGCCGAGTGTCGGCGACACACTCGCCGGCAATCGCCCCTTCAGTCCGTTCAGGTACTCGAGCACCCGGCTGCGCGCCCAGTACAGGTCGGTACCATCGTCGAAGATGATGTAGACGAAGGAGATGCCGAAGTACGAGTAGCCGCGCACCGTCCGCGCTCCGGGTACCTTGAGCATTTCCGCCGCAATTGGATACGTGACCTGGTCCTCGACGATGCGCGGTGCCTGCTCGTTGTATTCGGCTTGAACGATGACCTGCACGTCGCTGAGGTCGGGCAACGCTTCCAGGGGCGTACGGCGGACCGCGATGACGCCCGCCAACATGGCGGCCACGGTGAACAACACGACGAGGAACTTGTTGCTCGCCGACCACGCAATGACTTGCTTGAGCATGGACGGGTTCCTCAGTCGTTGGGGTGCTTCATGCCAGCCATGGGCGGCATGGTATCCGGCTTTCCTGCCTTCGGCGGTTTCACGTTCTTCCTTGGCGCAGCCGGCATCTCCATCCCGGGCATGTCATGTGCCATCGCTGGTACTTTCGGCACCGGTTTCGCCGACGCGGGGACCTTCTGCATCGGCATATCCATGCCCTTCATGTTGTCTTTCGAATGGTCCGCTTTCGGTTCTTCTGGCTTCGCGCCCGCGCCGGCCGGCGCCGACATGTCCATGCCCGGCATGCCCGCCATCCCGCCGAGCATCGAGCCGAGGTTCGACTCCGCGTCGACCAGGAAGGTGGCCGACGCCACAACCTTCTCGCCCATCCGCAGGCCGGACTTCACCTCTACGCGGTCGTCGGTGGCCAAGCCACGTACGATGTCCCGCGGCTCGAGCATGCCATCGGCGCGCTGCACGAAAACGAGATCGCGGCGACCGGTCGAAAGAACGGCAGACCGCGGCACGTGCAGCACGGACACGCCGCCCATCGTGCGAATAAGGATGGTGGCGTACATGCCAGGCTTCAGTGCGGCAGTGGCGTTCTCCAACTCCACGCGCACGCGGACCGTGCGCGTTTCGCTGCTCACCGTGGGTTGTACGAAAACGATGCGTCCCCGGCGCACCTGGCCTGGTAGCGCCTGCAACTCCACGTCGACCCATTCGCCGACGTGCACCAACGGCAGGTCCTTCTCGAACACCTCGCCTTCGACCCACACGACGGAGAGATCGGCGAGCCGGAAGAGTGCGTCGCCCGCCATCATCCGCTGGCCTTGCACGACCAGCTTGTCCACCACCACCCCGCCGTAGGGCGCGCGGATCATCAGGGACTTCTGCGCCTCGCCCGTGCGTTCCACGCGCTCCACCTCGGCCGCGGGCACATCCCAGTTGAGCAACCGTTGGCGCGCCGCATGCAGGAGCGACTGCGCGTTGGCCACCGTCACGGCGTCCTTGCCGGCGACGTCGCGCGCCAACTTCGCAGAGATCACGAGTTCTTCCTCTGCACTCAATAGCATCGGGGCGTACACGGCCACCAGCGGCTCCCCTGCCTGGACATCACGTCCCGTGTAGTCCACGTACAACCGGTCGACCCAGCCATCGAACTTGAGCGTCACGCTGCGGACCCGTGTTTCGTCGACGGTGACTTGGGCGACGGTGCGCACCTCGGGATTCAGCGCGCTGTGCTCCACGGTTGCGTACGTGACGCCGATTCGCTGCGCCTGTTCCGCCGTCAGCATCACCGGCTGCGCCGCGTCCGCCGCCGCCGCGGCGCCGTGGTTGTGCCCAGCGGCGGCTGCTTCGGGCGATGGACCGCGCGCCGCATAGCGCGCGACGAGCACCGCGCCCACGATAACGACAACCCCGAACGCCAGAGTGCCAAACCGTCCGCCGAGCCCGCGAGTTCGCTTGTCGAACTCTGACCCCGTGGCGGTGGTCTTCGAAGTGTCCTGTGGTTCGTCGCGCATTATCGGTTTCCTCCCGGCGTCGCACGGCCGGCATTGGGGTCAAAGAGTTCGCGGCCAAGCAACATCTCCAGGTCGGCCAGGGCCATGCCTTCGGCGGCGTCCAGCGACGCCAGTTCCTGCTCGTAGCGATTGACGGTGGCCTGGTTATCCAGCAAGGTCATGAGGTTCACGCGGCCCACGCGGTACGCCGCCAACGAGGCGGTGACGGCAGCTCGGGCCTGCGGCAGCACCGATGCCAGATACAGAGACCGGAGGTTCCGTGCGCGGGTCCATTCCGCGTATGCCTCGCCGACTTTCGCGCGCGTTTCCGCCTTCATGGCGGCCAAGTCGGCGGCGGCCATCGCCCGCATCGCGCCGGTCTCGTCGCGCATACGGTACTGTCGGCTCTTCGCGAAAATCGGCACGCTGGCCCCCAGCATCAGGCTGCCCATCCGTTCGACGCCGCTCATGCCACCGCGCTGTCCGTACTGCACGCCGACCTGCAGGTCCGGCCAGATTTCGCGGGTGGCCAGCCGAGCATCCGCCTCTGCCGCGCGCAGGTCGGCCTCGCCGGCTTGCACCATCGGGCGCACCGTCGCGGCTTGCCCGATCAGGCTATCGAGCGAGGGCAGGCGATCCGGATACGCCGGCAACACGGCCGTCGCCGTGGAATCGACCGGCTGGTTGAGCAACCCACCGAGCCGCGCAAGATTGACGGCCCGCATGGCCCGCATGGCCGTGATGTCCTCGGTCATGCGACTGACTTCTACTCGCGCCTTCAGGACATCAGCCTGCGCTGTCTCACCCACGCGATACATCGCCTCCGACGTCGAGGCCACGTCTTCCATCAATCGGCGCGTACCGAGGGCGATCTCGATGCTGCGTTCGGTGCGATACACCTCATAGAAGGCGGCTGCGACCTGGCTGCGCACCTCCCACCGGAGATCCAGCGCGCGCGCGCGCGTTCCGCCGACTCGCGCCTCGGCCGCCGCACCCGCCAATCCGAGCTTTCCCGCCGTCGGTACCATCTGCATGACCTGCAGTTGTGTCATGCCGAGCGGATCCATGGGACCGAGGCCTGGCAGCGCGCGGTTCATGAAGCCGAGCTGCACCTGCGGATCGGGGGGCCGTCGGGTGCCCGGTACGCGCGCCGCAGCAGCCGACACCAGCGCATTCGCTGCGGTGATTCGTGGATTGAGGCGATCCGCGGTTGCGAACAGCGCGCCGAGCGTGAGGCCGCGAGGCGGCGACGACGGCACCTGTGCAACTAATGGAATGGCGCGCGCGGCGACCCCGGCGAGCGCGGCGAGCCACGGACGGAGCCAACGGAATCGCGTACGACCGTATCGCGCGGCGTACGAACCTGTGAAGGAGCGCTCCATGCCGACACGCGGCACGGGCCAAGTCTGTGGGAACACGAGCAACCTCGAGAGACGGAGAGGGAGCCACGCGGCGAACGACTCGCCGACGGGCAGACCGCACGGTCAGGGATCGACGTCGAGCGTCGATCTACGAGACTCAGGCTCTCGGAGGTGGTGTGTCAAGCGCGCGCGCCCACGCCGCTGGCGGCGCGCCGTTCCCGCGCGGGGCCAATGAGGTGAATGCGCGCGGCATTAGGGCGCTCACGACAGGCGCGACGACAGCCGGGGGAGCCGACGTCGTGCAACCCATACCTGTCGGACAGGACGGGCAGGAGGGTGACGTGCCATCGGGGGCCGTGCAGCAATCGACGCCACCGACCGTCGTCGATCCTGCATTGATTGCCGGCGCCTGCATCGGCGCGGGTGCGGAGGCGTGGTGCACGTCGGCCATCGCGTGATGACGCATGGACGCCGCGTCGGGGGTCGCGTGACGGACCGCCGTGCCCACCGACGCGCGGGGAGCCGTGGGGACACGCTGGGCCGAGCCGGCAGCGTGCTCGCATGACTGGGCGTCGAGCGACAGCGCCGACGCCGTGATGGCCAGGACGGCAGCGGCGACGGAGCGCCAACCCGAGACCAGCCAGTGCGGGGTCAACGGAGCCCCCACTGCCACGTGGCGGAGAGAGACGCGGCCGGGGCCGTCGGCGTCAGACCCACGCCCGCCATGGCAGTAATCGACTGGCGATTCGCAAATCGATAGCTCCAGCCAGCCGCGACCTGCACTGGACCCTCCGAACCGTCGACGAAGGGCGTCGCCGCGATCACTGAACCGTACAGAGTCTGCCCAGCAGACCCGAGCGGACGAGCCACGGTAACTGTACCGCTCGTGACGTCACGGTACGGATCGCCCGACCGCCGTCCGACGTGCCAGTACCCGACATCGGCGAGCACCGAGAAGGTCGTGAAGTGCCGAGCGACTGTCGCTCCGACGGCTTCGTCCCAGCGACCGGTGCCAAAGCCGTCTTTGGCGCTGGCGAAGGGAACCTTGACGGCGGAATAAAGGGAAAGACTCTGCGAGGCCGCTGTCGATCCCAACACTGCCACGTCCGCGCGCAGTAGCGGATCGCCGTGGCCGGCGTGGCCCGTCATGCCGGATCCGCCGTTGTTCATCCCAGCCATCCCGAGGCGGCCCATCATGCCGTTATAAGCCGATCCGCTCGCAGAGCCACTCTGCTCGGTGTGCGCCGCGCCGCCCACCGGTAGCATGCCCGCACCAACCGTGCGAACTGTCGCCGCATCCTGGAAGATGTACGGCACCGTTGCCCACCAACGCCAACGCCCGACGGTCGCCATCGCACCCACTGCAAAGTTCGCCGTGCTCACCGCGCGGTCGCCACCATAACGACCGGCGGTGAACTGGGAGCCGCCAAACACGGCGAAGGAGTCCTGGGCGGACCCCGTCGTCGCGATGCCGCCAGCGAACACGAGTACGAGCAACGGGCGTGTCACGAGCGCCGTGGGCTACGGCTTGGGCGGCGTTGGCACGCCCTGCTGCATCTTCTCCATCGATTTCAGCATGCGATCCATGTTACCCAGCATCTCCGTGAGCGACTTCTGCATCGTACCCATTTCACTGTGCATCGTTCCGCTCGCCATCAGCTTGTCGTTCATCATCAGGTCGTGCATCTGCGTCGTCAGTCCCTTCATCTGCCCAGACATCGCCGACAAGTTCTCCGTCATCATGTGCATCACGTGCACACCGGGAGCGCTCATCGGCATGGTCTGCGCGAACTGCGACATCTGTTGGGTCCGCTGCACCATCAGATCGGTGCGCTGCATCATGGTCTGCATCTGGGCCATCATCGCCGTCGACATGCCTTGCTGGCTCATGCCCTGGTGCCCTGCCATAGCCCCCATCTGACCCTGCGCCTCGGCGTGCGACGCGAGCAGGGAGAGCGCGAGCACCGCGCCGGCCACGCAGCCAGCCATCGAGTTTCTCATCATGGGAATCCGACCTTTCATTCGAGGGTGAATCCGGGTGTCGCTCGTCGAACGATCTCCGATGCTACAGGGGAAGCTCGCCGCGACCTCGCTGACATCCAAGCCGTCACTTGCCTGATTTTATGTAGGATAAAACCTGAAGGACGTACGCGTCTTTCAGTCCGGAAGTTGCTGTGGAAGCGAGGCTGATCGCCCTGCCAGCCGCGGTATGGACAAGCCCCGGAATCGCTCCGACGGCTGCGGCGTTACCGCCGCGGTGCGGCGACCTCTTCTTCGCCGGCTTCTGCTGCTGCGACTCGGCCGGCATCAGCAACTTCGTGAAGATGCCGCCACCGTCGGCCAGCGCCACAGCCTCCTCTGTCCTCATTGGCGCGAGGCCCGACGTCTCGCGGAACGCGGGGGCCACGATATCCTCGCGCTCGTAGATCGAGACCGGGTGCCCGGTCATGTTGCACTTCTGGCTCAGCCAGGCCGTCAGGACGGCGCGATTTTCCGCCTCCGCCGGTGTGTTGCCGAGAGCAGCGCCCCCAATGTCGTGACCGGAGAAGGCGATCGCGCAGCGGAGCCTTTCCTTCTCCGCGTCGCATTGCTGTAAGAGGTCGGGATCGACAGTCCGGCGAGTCGCGCGAGTGGGCCGACAGTTTTCGAGTGGAAGGTCATGGGTGGCACACGAACTCGAACCTGCCCGGAAACACTAACGCCGCCCCAACCGGGAGCGGCGAAGTGAAGCCAGACTAACAACTTACCAAGAGCCACAGGTCGGGATTGAACCGACGACCGCTCGATTACGAATCGTATTTTCCCCCTCTGAAGACGGCTCGACGAATCTACCAAAGTTCTTGGCATCGTTGTCCTTCAGAGGAGAAACTCCGCCAGCAAGAAATTTATACCCGCTCCAGATCCGCCGAATTCTGGTACCGATTCTGGACATACAGCCATTTGCCGCTAGATTCGCGATAAGCATCTAGGAGGTGATGATGGCGAAGACCCCGAAGCTCATCAACGGACGTGGGACACTCCCTTTGAAGAAACGATTCAAAGGTGTGGGTCTTATACGCAAGATGTCGGGGACGACCGATTCGAAGACGTACCACCGAATCGTGGATACGATGGATCAACTCCACAACGTAGGCAACTTCGACGCTCTGTTGGCCGTGAAGAGGGGTGTACTCTCCCCACTAGAACTTCTCGAACACGTTACGAAGAAAGGACTCACAAAAGTCGGAGACCTTCAGACCAACCTTGAACTCGACTCCACGCTCAACAAGTGGCTCGACAAGCACGACATCAAAGAGACGACACGGAAGACTTACCGGGGGAATTTGAGCCGATTCTTGAAGTCCGCCCCAACCGGCTCTCTGGTCAAGGACATTCCGGCTCTGTACCAGAAATACCGTGACACCTGTATCGCCGACGAGACCAAGTACATGGCGCTCGCGGTACGAAGGATTCTGCTGTCGTTCACCGCCACCACCTATGGGAGGAATAGTGACATCTACCGTGACATTCAGAACGTCAATCCGCCGAAGGTCGAAGGGAAGCTGAAGAACGACGCGGTGACCGTCGCGGATATCCGACTACTGATGACTTGCCTGCCGGAACATCACGCTCGGATCGTCTGGCACATATGCCTGACTGGAATGCGCAAGTCGGAGTTCTTCGAGACCTCAGAGGCACGCTGGACTGTTCACACAGATCGTGTCTCGATCCAAGGTAGCAAGAACGCGAACTCCGTGAGATCTGTCTTCAAGGTCGAAGAGATTGATAAGCCGAGTGTTGGCGATCTTGCATTTCGCCGAGCTCTCACAAAGGCCTTGAAGGACGATCGCGCCAAGTCACTTTCGCATATCACTCCCCACACCTTCAGGAAGTGCTTCGCTCGGTGGATGAATGAGGCCGGGATCTTTCCGGCTCATCAACGCTGGTACATGGGACACGATGCCAAATCCATGACAGAGTTCTATCAGAAGCACGATGTCACACCGTTCCTCGACGCGGATGGGAAGTTGTTTGCCGCGTTCCTAGCAGCCAGCCAGACGTGAAAGAAGTCTCACCACCTGTGTGGTACTCCACTTTCCGCCACGGGATGCCGGAATTCTGAGTCGGTTGAGTTCCGAGGTGATCTCACCTGGACGGGTGATTCCTCGCTCTGACAACTTCGTCAGTTCACCACTCAAATCCTTCGCTCGACGTATCGCTCGGTCCGCTCGGATTCTTGCGCTCCATTTTGCTCCTTCTCGTCGGGCTGATGGGGTGAGATTCGGAGTCCCTAGCCTCACACCTCGAGCCCTTGCCGCTTGAAGAGCAAGGCGAGTTCTCACGGAGATCAACCTCGCCTCCTCCTCCGCCACCATCGCCATAATCCCGACTGTGAGCCGGTTCGCGGAAGGCATATCACAACAAACGAACTCGACGCCCGATTCCTTCAAGCCCAGTAGGAAATGGGCATTCCTCGACAACCTATCAATCTTCGCTACCAGAAGCATCGCCTTGTGGACACGACAAGCAGATAACGCGCTCGCCAGTTGAGGCCGATCCACCTTCCGACCACTCTCCACTTCAACGAACTCGCCGATAACGACCGAACCGGTCGCTCGAATGAACTCAACGACAGCATTTCGTTGGGCTTCCAGCCCCAAACCGCTTTGGGCTTGTCCTCCCGTCGAAACTCGGAGGTACGACACGTAGAGATGTCTTTCCATGACCCTTCCCCAGAGAGGTTACATATCCAACAACGACCGTTGTTGCATACGTAAGAGGTGGGGTCAGGAAATCAAGCCATACACTCCCAGAGAGGTATAGAGGAGAACCTAGAATCAAAATACAGGGACTCGTTGGAGGAAGACTCCGGGTCGTGGCGCCATCGTCTTCCACCTATCGATACGGAAGCTCATCACCACCAGCGAGTCCTGACCATCATCACATCGCCAACGCACTCTCATATCGAACTCGTGCTGTCGGCTCGGAACGCCACCGTAAGATCCTTTGCAAGCGTGTTCTGTCTTATCAGGAGAGTTGTACTTCATCCACATCGTAGTCGATCGCACCGCTAACTCATCCCCAACCTCATTCGCCCAGTCGCCTTGCCAAAAAACACTCGGATCAGGGGGCATCGGAGCCGGCCAATCAGACAGTTGCACCGCCTCCGACGCGGCCGACACAGGCTTCTCCGCTTGTCCGGACACTTTGAGAGCCGCCTGAACGAAGAGAGTCTTACGACCAAAATCATACGCCCCCGAAATCTTCATCGGTCGTCCCGCTTCTTCCTTTACGTACTCCCCCAACCCGTTCTCAATAATCATCAGCACCACTACGGAATCATCGAGCGCCGACAACGTGACGTTCGTCAGCGGAATGGTTCCCTCGGGGTCCTTTTGGCGAAACTGAGCGTGTGGCAACCCGAATGTCGCGAGTAGCTGGGCAAGGGAGCCCGCCCCGGAGGCCGGCCCGACGCTTCCTATCCCCGGATTTGACCGATTGCTGTCCGACGTACCGTCAGAGGGAAAATCGACCGATATTTCCCGGTTACCGTCGGCGAAAGTGAATCCCATCGAAAACTGATACTCGGGCGGCGGAAGTCTATATGTCTGCAGAGTCGAGTCGAAAGTCATGCCACCTTCCTGTGGTCGACCCCACTCCCACTTTTCCCTCAACTCAAGCGGGAAAGTCACAAGAAGGGTATCACCGCGCATCTCCGCTCGAGTGACTTCTTTTGGCGTATTCGCGCGCTCGCCGCAACCGCCTGTGAAAGCCAAAGAGAGGATCGTCATTCCCATAGCTACACGCCGTGAAACGCGGGCCCTTGTATGGATTGGCACTCCTTATCCTCCTAGTCAGCACAGTATCACTTCCACTACGACGATGCATGGAGCGTGCTTTTTTCGTCTCTAGCATTGACATTACGACATCACGCCACGGGTCGTAACTGCAACTTTCCGCCACCGTACGGGCGGCTTTGATGACGCCACCGGAGGCGGAGCATGCTATCTACCTCCCATGTTCATCTGGGAAGAATGGCCCGACTACTTCCGCGGTGTTGACCGCCTGCTCGAGGACTGTTCGAGGGTACGCCTCAACCTTCGCTCCGTCGAGACGGAACCAACCCGACACTCCCACACTCGGAGTACAACCCAGCCCTCCGACCGCAGGAACCGCGTGACGCTTCGATCTCGTGAACGATTGCCAGAAACCTTCGCCGACCAATAGGAGCTATTTCGGACGGGGGAACGGTAACAGTTCGGACATCCGTGCCAAAAGCACCCATCAACGAAGAGGACGACACGACGGTTCCGCCATACGAAGTCCGGTCTACCGCGTAGATTTCCGTGTCGTCTCCAGCCGCTGAGCTGCAATTTTCGCAGTATCCGGGCCATCTTCAGTTCGGTACTTTGATTACCCGTTGACCGAATCGCGGACATGTTCCGGCTCCGCTCAGGTGTCGGCGCCAGAAGCTTCGCTTTTTGCGTTTGTCGCAGACTTAGACCTAACTTCACGCTCGTCCCTGTGTTCTGACGGGTCGCTTCGACTGACACACCAGCAATCCCTAGTCTATTTCATGACGCAAAAGACACGACTGTTCAAGCTTGGAGAACTGTTTTCCGGGCCGGGAGGCATCGGTTGCGCAGCTCACCGTTCGGAGATCGTCACCTCAGAAGGCACACGCTTCGCAATCAAGCACGTATGGTCTAACGACTACGACCAATCATCGTGTGACACCTTCAAGAAGAACATCGAGATAGACCCGAAGCAGGTCTTCTGCGAGCCCGTTGATCAGTTCGTCAAGAGGTTCGCAGACATACCGAAGATAGACTGCCTATCGTTCGGCTTCCCCTGCAATGATTTCAGCAACATAGGTGAGAAGAAAGGACTTAAGGGGACCTTCGGTCCTTTGTACGAGTATGGCGCTCATACGATTGACCACTTCAAACCCAAGTGGTTCCTCGCGGAGAACGTGGGTGGACTCACGAATTCCAATGAGGGGAAGACGTTTGAGAAGATTGTGAACCGCCTACGATCTGCCGGAGACGGGTACGTCCTCACCGTTCATCTCTACAAGTTTGAAGAATACGGGGTTCCTCAGAGACGGCATCGTATCGTCATCGTCGGAATGAGAAAGGACCTTGGACTGACCTTCCGAGTTCCGAAACCGACGCACACAGTCAAGAACTGGGTTACGGCGAGAGAGGCTCTCGAAGCTCTGCCAGACGTTCACTCTCTCCCGAATAGTGAAATCACTCGACAGATGGGGGATGTCGTCGAGAGGCTGACACACATTCGACCGGGAGAAAATGCTTGGAACGCGAATCTCCCGAAACGACTTCAGTTGAATGTGAAAGGTGCTCGGCTGAGTAACATCTATCGTCGTCTTGATCCCGACAAACCCGCATACACGGTAACCGGGAGTGGTGGTGGTGGTACACACATCTATCACTACGACGAACCTCGAGCTCTCACGAACCGAGAACGGGCCCGCCTTCAATCTTTCCCGGACGACTACGTGTTTGTGGGGTCGAAGGAACAGGTTCGGAAACAGATTGGGATGGCCGTACCTCCGCTGGGGGCTCGTCACATTCTCACAGCGATCTTGAAGACATTCGCTGGTATCCCCTATCCGAGTGTTAGCCCTAAGTGGGAAGAAGCCATCGGCGAAGTCGAGTGAGCCAGACTCTGACGGATCACATCACGCACAACTAGTTGTGGAGTCGTGTGAATGATCATAAGTGAACTCTACTCCCGCGCTCTAATCGAACCTGCCGACGCTGCAGATCGCTTGTACGCGGTGAGTGGGTACGCTTCGGCCGCCTTTGCGCGCCGCCACATCAAGGACCTTCTCGATAAGGGTCGAGTCACTGAAGTGAACTTGATCGTTGGAATGCCTGGTCAAAGAAACGATCATGTCGCGTTCAAGGAACTTCACGCCGAGTTCGCAGGGAAGTTCAAGGGTTACTACTACAACAGGACACCGCCGGTACACTCGAAGGTTTATGGGTGGTACAACGGTGACAAGGACGTTTCAGGGTTCGCCGGCTCCGCGAACTACAGTCAGTACGGTTTCTTTGAGAATCAGCAACGCAATCAACTGAGTATTGAAGATCCGAAGCTGATCAAGACTCTGTTTGACAGTCTCCTCGCCGACTCGATCTACATCCCGCTAGTCGTCATCGAACCACCTCCGGGTCATCCTCGTGAGGGAGAAGAGGGTGTCGTCCAACCGGGGGGACTGCTGTGGGAGGTACCCGACACCCGGGTCCGGATTTCTTTTCTCTCAAAGGATGGGACTCTTCCTCAGGTATCAGGTTTGAACTGGGGACAACGACTAGAGAGGAGAGTTCTGCCGGACGGAACTGAGACGTTCCTACAACGCGAGAAGAATCAGACGTACTTGAGCCTGAAGGGTGACAGTCGAAAGGACGGTTTCCTCCCGCCTCGTGCCATTCGGTTCACGCTTGTTACGGACGATGGTAAGTCGTTTGACTGTGTTAGGGCTCAAGACGGAGATAAGGCAATTCACACAACGGACGACAACAGCATTCTCGGACGCTACCTCCGGTCTCGCCTCGGAGTACCGGACGGTGGAGTCGTCACGAAGGAAGATCTTGTCCGGTACGGACGGACTGACTTCACGATCGAGAAACTTGATGATGAGACGTTCTTACTCGACTTGTCAGTCAAGCACTAATCCCACGGACTCACTACGACCACACGGCTTTCAGTTGTTCACGAATAGCCGTTATGATCGCTGAGACTTTTCACACCGAGGGAGATAGGATGCGCTGGTATTCGTACAACGGAGACAGAATCACCTCGAAGGGTCATCGTACATTCGTAGAAATTGCTCCGACTATCCGATTCGGTCCAACGAGCAAACGATACGGATACGTCTGGCCCCAAGACGGAAGCTTTCGTGCCTACTACGAGGTCTTCCATCCGGGACAGGTTGAGGATGTGGAGCTTGGCTCATTCAGCAACGCATCCGATGCCAGAAGAGCTGTCGAAGCAGCATTGACGCAAAGCTAGTGATTGAACTGCTTCTGACCCTCGTTCTCGGCTATTCTCTCCTCATCATTCTATTTGCCATCCCGTACTGGACGTTCAAGGCAATCAGGTCGCTGTTCGTCGTAGCAAGTCATTTCAGGACAGCCCCCAAGAGGACTCGTAGGAGGCCGTTTCTCGGGCCGCCATAGGGGCTAGGAATATTCGGAAAATGCAGAACGGCCACCTCCATGGGTGGCCGCTCTATTTTGTCATATACACGGCTATCACCACGGATCCGTGCAATCCAATTGTACGCATTGAATTGACACGAATTGTCGTTCACTCAACATCGTGTTTCACGAAGATCGCTGATATGTATTTGTAGACGGTAACCGGGATTTGTTTGAAACTTCCCGTACCGTTGACACGTAGAGAGTGATGAGACTTCCTGTAGTCCAACGAGGTCGCATGAAATCACCTCCCAGTTCGGAGGTGATATTCTTTTCTTGTCACGGGGTCTTTGGAATTCGTAATTGCCCACAGGGGGTTCAACTCCCCGACAAATAACGAGAACGGTGACGACACAGAAGGACGGTCTGTCACCAAGTTGAACGATGATGGTGTTGCTTGTTCTAGTCCATTTCGCAGACGGGTTGTTGAGTTCGACGAAGAAAGAACATTGAAGAAATTGAAGTCGAGGTTATTGCATTCCCTCGCCCGAAACGAAAAATGCAAGGTGGTTTCAGTGAGACGTTTCTACTGAAGAGTTTAACGAGGGGGCAATATTCCACCTTTGAACATGCTGATGAAATTCAGTGGGTGATGCTCGAGAGAGTTCTTATATCAACTTCAATTGAACAACTTTGTACATGAATGTGTTTTTGTATTCTTGTCATTCCGTTATTCACACCAACTCAATGATGAAAGGCATTACTACCTTACATCACCCGTTCTAACCCCTCGTGCATCTGTGAACGTAAAGTTTTGAAGCACAGAAGCGCTTTGAGCGCAAACAAGGTTCTATCAAATAGGGCGACCAACTCGGTCGCCCTATGCAATTCCAACAGGAGAACATCAATGACGGAGACATTTCTAACCAAACGCGATATCGCCACGCATCTGAAGGTCAGCACACGAACCATTGACGAATGGATGGCATCGGGCGTGCTACCGTTCGTGAAACTCCGAGGGACAGTTCGATTCTCCCCTCACCTTCTGCAGAACATCGCCGATTCCATTTCAACAGTCATCGTATCACCAGCACCAGACAACAGAGAACACCTATGAAATCTTCAGATCGTGGAACTAGAGTAAGAATGATGGAAGACATACCCAACGTAACGGCGCTAGAATCGAATAGGTCGAGACGACCCCCCTCAAGCCTGAAGGCCTCTCTTCAGACGAACGAACGTCGAGAATTTTCGGTCCCAGACTTTATCGCTCAGTTCGAGATCGCATTGGATTCAGTCCGTACAGGTGGCACCGGAACGGATTGAGTTGGAAGGTAGGGAGTGATGAACCACGGTTGTCCTCCAACCCCCGTCCTACGACCGTTGGGACCGGGGGAACGAGTTTGGGGTCGCCGACATGATTTTGCTCGTTCCTGAGGTCGCCCAGACGGCTTCCTGACCGTCCCTGAGTCCCTCGGTCAACGTGATTCTCGTCCGATGACGAGATTCGACTCATCACACCACATCGGAGACTCAGAAGTCCCGACCCTGGACAGGTGACGAACTATCCCATACCCTGCCCGGGTTTTCGACTGAGGGACTTATGGCAAAGAAAACGCGACCGGAGAACGTTGGGCTAAATCTCGGCCCCCTCCATCAGAGTGAATGGACTCCCCCACTCCACATCATCGCCGATTCTGTTCTCCGTCAGTACGCCTCGGAGATCGTCGAACCGACCGAGGGTGATTTTCGATTCTCGCTCACAACCGCTGGTCGTCCGTGGAGATCCCAGCTTGTCGTTCACGAACATGAACGGGTCGTCGTGTTCTACGCCTACACGGATGTCGCGTTCATGTCAGCTACTCCTCACCGTGTCATGTCGGTGATCGCTTCCCTCTCTGAAGAACTCGTCCTCGGTTCATTCGAATATCAGGCTGATCGTCACGCGGTTTACTTCAGGAGTTCATGCGTACTCGGCAAAGCAAACCCCGAGAAGGAGCTTGACGGACTTCTCAACTCGTCAGAATGGCCTTTGAGGTTTTGGAACGCCGCAATTCCGTTGGTCGAGGCCTCTACTGTTCGTCCCGACGAGATTTGCTCAATCGCTTTGTTCAAGGCAGGACTCGTTCCGAAGATTCCTCTTTCGACAGCAGCGATGAAATTTGTGCTTCGAGTCGAGGAGTGAAATCGCGGAACTCAACAAGCTCATTCGCCGTCACCAACCGCTATCTTTTTCAGACGCCTGACAACGAAGATTTGCGCCTAGCCTCCACCTGACCGCTTTTCAACTTGCGGTCAGGTTTTTTTTCGCTGGAACGGCTGACAAAGAAATAAGGGGAGACGATGAACTCGTCTCCCCTTCACGTTCTTTCGGGACTGACTATGGACATACAAAAACTATATCCACCCGTCGCAATAATATTGCCCTTCTGTAACCTCTTGAAAATCAACAACTTATCTAGAGCCACAGGTCGGGATTGAACCGACGACCGCTCGATTACGAATCGAGTGCTCTACCACTGAGCTACTGTGGCGCGGAGCGTCGGCGGAACGTCGTCCGTCCACCGTCTTCCGACTACCGTCTGCTGCGATGCCCTGGCTCGGATTCGAACCGAGACGCGTTTCCGCACCACCCCCTCAAGATGGCGTGTCTACCAGTTTCACCACCAGGGCAGAACTACGAAGAGAAACAACAGACAAACAACAGACAAACAACAGAAAAAAAACAGAACGGGAGCGACGGGGCTCGAACCCGCGGCCTCTTGAGTGACAGTCAAGTGCTCTAACCAAGCTGAGCTACGCCCCCAAACTGCAGACGGTAGATGGCGGATGGCAGACGGCAGATAACTGCCGAGCCACCGCGGCTTCCATCGTCCTGCAACCTGCACCTGCACCCGCCGATCGAGTCTCGCCGGGAACTGCAATAGCCCCAACGGGAATCGAACCCGTCTTTCGACCTTGAAAGGGTCGCGTCCTAACCGATAGACGATGAGGCCGGGTGAAAATCAGTAGCGGTAACGGGATTCGAACCCGTGTTACAGCCTTGAGAGGGCCGCGTCCTAGGCCTCTAGACGATACCGCCTTGGTAGTACCTCTACCCCCTCCCCGTTCCTGGCCGGAACGTGGGACGAGGGTGATGCCGGGAGCGCCGTCTCAATCGACGCCCCGCCCTGCTGCACTTCATCTGTCAATCAGCACGGCCAAGCAGGCCAGGAAGGACTCGAACCTTCAACCGCCGGTTTTGGAGACCGGTGCTCTACCAATTGAGCTACTGACCTAGAGTCAGCGGGAGGCCAGGCGAAGGGAACCGCTCCCCGAACCCCGCAACCTGCTGCTCAGGGTGACTGACGGGAATTGAACCCGCAACCCCCAGAGCCACAGTCTGGTGCTCTAACCGATTGAGCTACAGTCACCATCTACCCCTCGCCGAGCCGCCGGAGCGTTCCGGGAGAGGCCGAAAAAACTAACTCCACAAACCACCCAATTCAACGGGCAGCGCTCGCATCACCCGCCCTTCCCATCGCGCGGTCGTACTCTGTCGTATTCTGTCGTACTCTGTCGTACTCTGTCGTTCTCTGTCGTTCTCTGCCGTACTCAATCCTTCGCCCGATCCATGTACTCGCCCGTCGCCGGATTCACGCGGATGCGCTCCCCGGTGGCGATGAACTCGGGCACGTTGACCGTCACCCCGTTGGCGAGCACGGCCGGCTTGCTCGACGCCGTCTTGGTTGCCGTCTTCATCACCGGGGCCGTATCGACGATCTCCTGCACCACGTACTGCGGGAGGTCGATGCCGATCGGACGGCCGTCGTAGTACTCGGCCAGGATCACCATGTTCTCCTGCATCCACGGCGCGTTGTCGCCCAGCGTCTCCTCGTCCATCTCGAGCTGGTCGTAGTTCTCGGTGTTCATGAAGTGGTACGTCTCACCACTCTTGTACATGAACTGCAGCTCGTGGGTTTCCATCGAGGCCTTCTCGATGGAATCGTCGGCGCGGAAACGGTGCTCGAAATTCGACCCGGACGTGAGGTCCTTCAGCTTCGCCTGAACCATGGCGCGCAGGTTGCCCGGCGTATGGTGACGGAACTCGACGATGCGGCACGGACGGCCCTCGAAGACGATGACCATGCCGCGACGAATCTGGGTTGCTGGGAGCGCCATAAGATGAGCCTGACGAACGGGTTGAGCGGGGATTTGGGATAGCCTAGAAGTATAAACCGAAATGGGGGAAGGGTGAAGGGGGATGGGTGAAGAGTTAAGGAACGGGGAGGGAGGTCGCTCGCGCGCCCGGAGATCTCCCTCCTCGTTCCACCTCCCGGGG